>NZ_AYZJ01000071.1:0-4001 GCF_001436615.1 Lacticaseibacillus camelliae DSM 22697 = JCM 13995 | reverse complement strand
CATGGCCTTTTTGGTCTAGTCGCTAAGGTGTTGCACTTGAATTGTAAACTGGGGTCTTCAAATTCTTCACAAATCACCGTAAAAAGTAGTTCTATTAGAATAGCGAATTGATGAAGGACAGCGTCGATTAAGCTGTCCTTTTCCGTATAACAGCTAATAATCATTTAAAAGAACAGCAATAGTGTAATACCTATAAATAAATAACGTATGTTTGAAATTCATTCTTGTAAATGCTTAACACAATATTGAAACGTAAAATAACAAACAAGATTTTAACAAAAAAGGAATTTTATGATTGCTGAAGCTAATATCTGTTAATAATTGCTCTAGCAGTGCTGAATTTTGGGCCTTACTAGTAGCCGATATGATATAATTTTAATAAATCACTGCGGCCTGTAAAGGGCAAACCTTCCCTGAAGCCAACTGGGAATGAGCGCAATCTAGTGTCGAGTTTCATCGTTAATTCGTGTTTATACTTGGCGCTGAGTAAAACATTGGGGGAATTTTGATGAGCAAGTTAGAGTTAAGCTGGGAGGCATTGCATCGTTTCAACCCAGCCCTGAAATTTTCTGTGTATCGAAGTGGCATTGAAGAGTTTGCCGATGAGGCATCAGCTACAGAGGCCAAAAATCGGTGGGCTAACATTGGTCGAGAAATTATTTTAGCTAAGATAAAACTTTATTGTCTGCAAGACATTCACGTAAATTTGGCCGGCTTTGAAGCAATCGAAGAAGAGTCTGTAACTTCAGTTTATGCTGCACTCTATCAGCAGCTAATCGCTTGTTTCAATAATGCCAAAACTTCAGACAAATCATTAAGAAGACGGCGCGTGGATCGACTGATTGGCTTTCTGGCAGCTGAGATTGATTCAGGAATGGTTGGCCAGTTTTTAACGCCGACGATCTTAAAAGAATCTGTCCGCCAAATATTACCTGCAGAAGAAGCTTTGAAGCGTTATGAGAAGAAAAATCCAGGCTTGCTGGGCCGAAAGGTAACAGTAATTACCAGTGGGGTACACGTACGCCTAGAATTCCGTCAACGGTCTGCAGTTGGTGAGGGATTGGATGTTAAGGAAGCCGAGTCAATTGCACAAGAACGATTGGCGGACCTTCTCTATGACGGTGAGTTACCCACGCTGAGAGCCACGTATCCGCAAACATCTAGGCAGATGCATGAACCTACTGAAAAGATGTTAAAGTGGGCACAAATATTCAATATCTCGGATGATTTGGTTTCTCGGATACTTATCCTTGATGCTAGAAATGAAACGATGGACAGCCTTATAGAATCTATTGGACACAATCTATGTGCTGCATATTGTTATTCTAATCCAGACAGTGATTTCAGTGAGAGTGCTAGTGATGCAGTTAAATCATTAGTGAAAGCGGTGATTCATCTCCCAAAACTTGCCGAAGCGCCGTTTTTACTGATAGGGAGACAGAGGGATATTCAAATTCAGCCACGTATTTTAAACCGTATGTTTTTTTATTTGAGTCCAATTGGTGGTGAAGCCAATTCTCACTTTGCTTTCATACTGAATTCGGTCGCCAAAAAATCGAGTCCAGTGAAAACGGATACTACAGAGGATAAAATTTTGCCTATTCCTCGGTCTGCTATCTCGCATGATCATGAAGAGCAGACACCTCAGAGACGAGAGGTAACGCCAGTTTTCAAACCGGCAAGGCAAGAAACGGTGACGCAAGAAACGGTGACGCGAGCACAGGCCGGCATCAGTGGATTTAAATATGGTCAACCAGCCAAACTGACAGATGTTTTACAATGGGTTGAACGCCACCGAGTCCCTTATACAGGGCTTTTACAGCAGAGAGAGGATCCCTTAACCTTTGTCGATCAGTTTATGAAACAACAAACAAGAATGAATCTGTTGATTACTCTCCCGCGTCTTGACTTACCGACATTACAGCTGCTGACCCCACTGGTTCGTCACGTAGTGGAACTGAAGACTAGTGAGGCCGTTCTTTTGGCAGGAAATATTGAGCGCATCGCCAGTCAGAACGACCAAGTTAGTGGCGTAACTCCGCGTATGCTTGTTGCGCTGATGCACCGTGGCGTTAAGTTTGGTGACTTAAGGGGCGGGGGTCCTGGTAGTTTTCTCGAATTGAGCAATCTAGATTACGCGTTGGATTTGGTGATGACGACGCCTTTCTCTGCTGATTTGCAAGAGCGAGCAATTTCGGTTCGGCAATTTACGGTTTCGCCAATTTCTGTGAATCCATTTTGTGAGTTAGTCACGGCATTCAAAAAGTTTCAACAGCCTATCGTGCAGTCGGAACTGGAAAAGTCAATGTTTGATGATGAGTTGAATGAGCTAGGTTTTTAAGGAGAGATGCATATGAGTTTTGTTGATATTCCCGAGCCTTCACGGTTTCGAATTGGCAATCTGTTTCAGGATAATAACTTTATTGTCCCCAAGTATCAGCGCAACTTTGCTTGGCAAGAGAACGAAATTGATGATTTCTGGAACGATCTTGCTGAGTTAGCTGATGGCAACCGTAGTAGTCATTTCTTCGGTCAAATTGTGACATTCAAGAATCCTGATGGTAATCAAGAACTGATTGACGGTCAGCAACGCTTGACCTCCAGTTCAATTCTGCTTGCAGTGATGAGCGACATTGCGACCAAGGCGTATTCAAGTAATCGTGATGAGATGTCTCCCGAGTCTGGGGACGTCTTGAGAGATGTAAAGCGGGATGTGGCTAAATATTTACGAGCCCAAGAGAATCAGCCATCTTTGACACTGCAAAGCGGTAATAAAGATCGGGACGGCCTTGACGCCAACGCTTTCTTTAGCGGTCTAATTAATGGTAAACGTCACAAAGCCTATACGGAACCAACTAAAAATATGGACGCGGCGTACCAATACTTTTACAAGAACGTGTCGGCGTCTATGAATCAATTCAAGACTTGGGCGGAGCGAGTTGATCGGCTCAGCCGCTTATTCCGTTCTTTTGTCGATAACTTTTACGTGGTGATGATCTCGGCACCGACACAACGAGATGCCTTTATTATCTTCGAAACTCTCAATAGCCGTGGCAAAGACCTGAAAGCGTCTGACATTATCAAAAACCACTTAATGTACGTGGCGGGCGGTGAAATGGATCTCGCTAATCAAAAATGGAATGATGTTTCTCGTGAGCTCAAGGATGACAGTGATCGCATCACCCGTTTCATCCGGACTTATTGGTCTGCCCGGCAGCGGCTGGTAGTTGAGTCACATCTCTACAGAGCGCTGAGTCAAGAACTGACAAATAGTGCCAAGGCCAATGAATTCTTAGATGATCTCGTCCAGTTGGCACCAGTTTACAACATGCTGGAGGCCGCTTCGTTGAGTAAGCGTCAGCGTTTCTTCAACAATACTGAGCTGGCTCAGCAAATCGATATTCTGTATCGGATGCGGGTCAAACTGTTCTATCCAATTCTGCTGGCACTGAGTAAAAGAGGGTTTTCAAGCCGGGATATGGTCATTGTGATGCAGAAAGTAATCGCCATATTCATTCGACACCGCGCCATTATGAATGATGGCACCAACCGACTGGAGTCTGGCTATGCGATTATTGCACAGGAGATTTGGTCAGGGAAACTAAGTTCAAGTAGTCAAATTAATCAGGCCTTGAACGACCGTCTCCTGAAATCGAATGCTCAAGTCAAAGGAGCGTTCTTAAATCTGACCAAGGAAGGGGGACAGATTGGTCCCAAAAAGTGGACACTGCTTTATTTGTTGGTTCAGCTCTACGACGAAGATCTCGAGGAAGCGGCTTTCACTGATGACGATTTCCAGCTGGTACACATTGATGAGTCAAGAGTGAGCCCGGCTATGGTTAATTACGTTGGTAACTGGACGCTGCTTGAGAAAGCACTCGTCAATGATTACGAAAATGACGTGGGAGACTTGGATGCTAAGGCCTCCCTACTAAACCGATCGAATGTCCTCAATTTTCAAGTCAAGTGCAACGATGATAACGAATCCTTGATAGTGGTCT
>NZ_AYZJ01000070.1:0-525 GCF_001436615.1 Lacticaseibacillus camelliae DSM 22697 = JCM 13995 | reverse complement strand
CGCTGGCGGTCAACCGGTACACGCTGCGGGATTGGTTGACGATCAGTCTGGCGGCTCTAACGAGTATTCCAAGTACCCGTTGTCGCACTACCAGCTCGACTACTTCGTCGATACGAGTTGGGACTGGCTCCCGTGGAACTGGGGCGATGGCATCGGTAAGTCTGTGAGCTATGGCCTGTATGCCATCACCAACTTCTTGTGGACACTCTCGGTCTACCTGTCAAACGCTGCGGGTTATCTGATTCAGCAAGCCTACTCGCTGGACTTCATCAAAGATACGTCTGACGCGATTGGGAAGAACATGCAGCTCTTGGCTGGAGTGTCAAAGGACGGCTTCACTACTGACGGCTTTTACCCCGGCTTACTCCTCATGATTACGCTGGTAGTCGGCATCTATGTCGCCTACACCGGTATCATCAAACGCGAGACCTCCAAAGCCATCTCGGCAATCGTCAACTTTGTGGTGATCTTCATCACGTCAGCCAGCTTCATCGCCTACGCCCCGGACTACGTGAGCAAAATCAA
>NZ_AYZJ01000007.1:0-14293 GCF_001436615.1 Lacticaseibacillus camelliae DSM 22697 = JCM 13995 | reverse complement strand
CATGGCCTTTTTGGTCTAGTCGCTAAGGTGTTGCACTTGAATTGTAAACTGGGGAGGACAAATGACCAGCTGCCACGGTAATTTCGATTAATCGACGGAATTAAACGACTCGATGGTTTCCTTATCCAGTCGCCGCAGGATCTCGGTGCCCAGCTTGCTGGAAACCTGAAAATCGCTCAGCGCGGTAAATGTATAAGCGGTGTGCTCATAGCGCACGGGAATGCCGACAACGATGGTTGGCACGCCTTTCCAGTAGCCAATCGCTGCTCCATTCTGTCCCCCACCCGTCCGGACGGCCCGGGTGTACGGCAGATGAAGCTCGTCGGCGAGGTCGGCCGCAAACTGCTGGAAGTTCGGGTTGGCGATGTAGGTCGTATCCAAATCACGCAGCATCGGCCCAGCCTTGACGCGCGTCTGCGAGAGCCAGTCCGGCTCAAACGTATCGTCAGCCGGCACGCCTTCGTAAACGATCGCGATGTCGGGATCGACCTTTCGCGCAGTGACGTAAGCGCCGCGAAGGCCGACTTCTTCCTGGGTCGACAGCCCGGCCACGACGTCGACAGCCAGGTCATCATCCTTGAGGTTGTCAAATGTGTCGATCAGCGCCGCGGCGCCGATCCGGTCATCGAAGGCCTTGCCGAAGAACATGCCATGTTTGGCGTCGTACTCGCACTTAACGTCAGGGAAAATCGGGCAGCCGGTGTCGATGGCGTAATCCTCAAGCGTTTCCTCACGCGAGGTGCTGCCAACATCGATCGACATCCCGGCAATCGTCGGCACGGCGTTCCGTTCTGCTGCCGTCATGAAGTGCGGCGGCTTGGTCGCCACAACGCCTGGAACGTACTCACCGCGCTTGTTGCGCACGACCACGCGCATTGCTGGCACATTGGTCGGCACCCAGCCGCCCAGTGTCACGAACTTGATCAGACCGCTGGGGCGAATGGCCTGCACCATAAACCCGACTTCATCGGCATGCGCATCCATTTGCACCACGGGCCGATTGCCGCGGTTTTGTTTGCGTGCCGCCAACGCGTTGAACATGCCATCAATTTTAACATCGGCGTACGGCTTCATCTGGTCGCGGTACAGCCGCACGACGTCTTGTTCAAAGCCCGGCACGCCGTACGCGTCTGAGAATTGTTTGATCAGATCAATCTGAGTTTGCTCTTTCATTGCTATTCCTCCTACCAAAAAAGGCCCCGGCAACTGCCTGAGCCTTGATCCAATTACGCCTCAAACGCCTTTTGCAGCGGTGGAACAACTTGCTTCTTGCGGGACACCACACCAGGCAGGGCAATGCGGTGGTTGGCATCGAACTTCTGGTTAAAGGCGGCCTCCAGCTTGTCGGCGTTCTTGCCGTAGAAGAAACCGGTGGTGTCGGAGTCCAGGATGTTGGTGGCCAAAAGCAGGAAGGAATCGTAGCCGTTCTTTTCGGCTTCGCTCTTCATGGTTGCCTCAATGGCTGCCTGACGCTCGTAGACCTCGTTCAGGTCAACGACATTGACCTGGCCAATGCGAACCGAAGTGCCGCCCATATCAAAGCTCTTGGCGTCGCCTTCGACGATGTCCAGGTCGGACTTGGCTGCCAGGTTGGTGCCAGCCTTCAACATCGCTAGCCCGTATTCCTGCAGGTCAAAGCCGCCGATCTTCGCCAGTTCAGGCAAAACCTTGCGCTCAACGTCTGTGGTCGTCGGGCTCTTCAGCAGCAAGGTGTCGGAAATCATCCCGCTGGCCATCAAGCCGGCCAGCTGCGGGCTGATCTTGAACCCTTTTTCCTGGAACATTTCGTAAATCACAGAGTTGCAGCTGCCGATCGGTTCAGCGCGGTAGAACAGCGGTGCGGCCGTTTCGAAGTTGGCGATCCGGTGGTGGTCCACTACGGCCGCAATCGTGACGTCCTTGATGTCAGACACGCTCTGCTGGAACTCGTTGTGGTCGACCAGCATGACCGTGTCGGTCTCGTTGGCAGCCGTCTTGATCACGCGCGGCGTGTCCTTCTTGAAGGTCTTGAGCGCAAAAGCCGTTTCAGCGTTCACTTCGCCCAACGCGACCGCCTCAACATCAGTGTTGCCGAGCTGCTTCTGGTATTCCGCGAAACTCATCGCGGAAGTAACGGCGTCGGTATCTGGATTCTGATGACCAAAAATCAATGTTGTCATGGTGTGACTCCCTTTTTCAGTATTGCGCTTTACGCGTACTAGTTCAGTTTAACACGGTTCTCAGCGACCCGCGACAGGTAATCCTTCTTCTCCAGGTAAGCGTCGAAGCTGTTCAGGAACTGCTCGACCCGCGGAATGGTGTCCTTGCCCTTGCGGAAAATGAAGGCCAGCTCGAACGACACCGCCGGCTCGAAAGCGACCGCGTAGGCGTCGATCTCGTCCTGGTGTGCCTGGTAGAAGGACGTCGGCAGCGCCGTGTTCACCCCGGTGAGGTTCAGGAACTGCATTAGCTGAAACGGTGTGGTGAACTGCGCCACGATGTGTGGGTAGTCGACCATCTGGTTCTTGTAGGCCTCATGCAGGAAGTACGACAGGAAGTAGGAATCCGGGTATGTCACCCATGGCTGAGCCAAGGTGTCGCGGAAGTGGACGCGCTTGCGCTTGGCGAGCTTCTCGTTGTGGTGCAGAAACAGCAGCTGCTCGTCAACGATTTTGCGGCTTTCGTACGGTTTCCAGTTCTTGATGGTGTCGTCAGGCAGGTACATGATGGCCAAATCGATTTGGTTGTTCTCCAGCTGCTCCCAGATTTCGTGCCGGGTCATGTTCAAGAACACAATCTGCACATCCGGGTTCTGCTTGTAGTACTCGGCGGAAAAGCCGATGAAAGCCGAGGACTCCACCGACGCCAGCATGCCGATCTTGATCACCCCAGAATTGGCGTTGCTGGCCTGCTGGATCTCGTCAGTCGCCTGGTTCAAAGTCTCGTAAATCGAATGCGTCGCCTCGAGCATCGTGCGCCCGGCGTCCGACAGGTGCAGCTTCTTCCCCACTGAGTAGAAGAGCGGGGCCCCCACGGTCCGCTCAAGCTTCTTGATCTGTTGCGTCAGCGCCGGCTGGGTGATCCCCAACAACTGCGCCGCCTGCGTGTAATTCATCGTGTCAGCAAGCTGCAAGAAATACGACAGTGTTTTCGACGAAAAAATGCTTTCCTGCTTTGTCTTCATGCTCTACTCCTTCATTCGGGTCTCCGCCCAGGTCAAAACCACGATCAACTCCATCATCATGCAAAAAATCACTTACTTAATAATAAGGTACAAAAAAAGAAAGAGCAACCAAAAGCTACTCCTTCTTATCATTACAATCATCTAAATTCAAAAACTCGGCTTCCAGGTCTTCCAGCCGGTGTAGTCTGCCGTGTGGAGGAGTTGTTCCGCATTCTTCACCCGGTCAGCAGTCGGCGGTTCGATGCCTTCCAAAGGATAGGTAATGCCCAATTCGTGATACTTTTTGACCCCTAAGGTGTGGTAAGGCAGCACTTCAACTTTTTGAACATTATTTAGAGTTTTGATGTAATCTCCCAGCTGCTTCAGGTAGACGTCAAAGTCCGTGCGCTCTGGCACCAGAACGTGGCGGATCCACATGTCGCAGCCGTTGGCGGACATCCACTGGATCATGTCGAGGATGTTCTCGTTGCCGATCCCGGTGAGTTTTTTGTGTTCAGCAGAGTTAATGTGCTTGATGTCGACCAGCGAAATATCGGTGACCTTCATTAACTCCTTGAACTTCGAGAACCACGGCTCGTCCCGCGTGAACGGCCCTCCTGAGGTATCCAGGCAAGTGGAAATGCCGCGGGCCTTGGCCTTGGTGAACAGGTCGAGCAAAAAGTCGATCTGGACCAGGGACTCACCGCCCGAGCACGTCAGGCCACCGGTCTCACCCCAGAAGGCGCGGTAGCGTTCGGCGTTGTCCAGCAGCTCATCGGCGGTCATTTCAGTCCCGACGCCAATGTTCCAGGTGTCTGGATTGTGGCAGTACTGGCAGCGCATCCGGCAGCCCTGCAAGAAGGCCACGAAGCGGATGCCGGGGCCGTCGACGGAGCCAAAGCTTTCCAGCGAGTGCACGTAGCCTTTGACTGGCCCCTCATCCTCCACGCCGATCGAATCCAGCACGTTCAGCGGTGTTTTGGTATTATCGATCAATTTCATCAACATTGCCTCCTGTCAGCTTCAGCATACCCGGTTTTGCCCGCAAGCGGCAAGTGATTTTGCCGCCTCTGGGCAAAACGGGAGTCCCGTTTCCGAGGCTCCCGCTTTGGCGAATTGTTTGAATTGCACACTGCTCGGCAGCGGAACGCACCGAACATGAAAGTAAATTACATTTCCTCGAAGAAGGTCCGAGCAATGACGTCGTCCTGTTGTTCCTTGGTCAGATCTGCGAAGTAGACGCAGTAACCGGAGACGCGGACCGTCAAGGTTGGGTATTCTTCTGGGTGCTTCTGCGCATCGATCAAAGTCTCCTTGTTGAAGACGTTGATGTTCAGGTGCATCCCTTGGTTCTCCATGTAGCCGTCGATCATGTGGACCAGCGTGTCCTTGCGGGTCTCATCGTCGTGGCCCAAGGTGTTTGGCGTGACGCCGAACGTGTTGGAGATCCCATCTGTGGCGTAGTGATAAGGAATCTTCGCCGTGGACATCAGGGAAGCCAAGGCACCGTTCTTTTCAGCACCGTAAGCCGGGTTAGCACCAGGTGAGAATGGTTCGCCCTTCTTGCGACCGTTAGGCGTGGTCCCAGTGTTCTTGCCGTAAACCACGTTGGACGTGATGGTCAGAACAGAAGTCGAGAGCTTAGCACCATGGTACAGGTGGTGCGTGTTCATCTTGTTGTAGAAGTACTTGATCAGCCACTTGGCAATGTCGTCAGCGCGATCGTCGTTGTTCCCATAGCGTGGATAGTCGTCATTTTCGACCTTGAAGTCAACGGCAACACCCTTTTCGTCGCGAATCGGGTGAACCTTACCGTACTTGATCGCGGAGATGGAATCTACCGCGTGGGAGAAGCCGGAGATCCCGGTTGCGAAGGTGTAGTTCAGGCGAGTATCCTTGAGCGCCAGCTGAGCGGATTCGTAGTAGTACTTGTCGTGCATGTACTGAATCGCGTTCAAGGCGTTGACGTAAACATCAGCAAGCCAGCCGGCCTGGACATCGAACTTCTTCATGAATTCGTCGTAGTCGATGACGTCGGAAGTGATTGGCTCGGTTTCAGGACCAACTTGGGCCTCGCCGATTTCGTCCATCCCACCGTTGATGGCGTACAGGATGGCTTTTGCCAGGTTTGCCCGGGCGCCGAAGAACTGAACCCCGTCCTTGATCGGCTGAGCGGAAACACAGCAGGCAATGCCGTAGTAGTCGGTGCCCCATTCGGTGCGCATCAGTGAGTCATTTTCGTACTGAATGGTCGAACTGGAGATGGACACTTCTGTGGCGTAGCGCTTGAAGCCTTCTGGCAGCTTCTCGTCCCAAAGCAGCGTGATGTTTGGCTCAGGCGCCGCACCCATGTTGTCCAGCGTCTTCAGGAAGCGGAACGCCGTCTTGGTGATGTGGTGACGGCCGTCAAAGCCGACACCGCCCAGGCTCAGGGTTGCCCAGATCGGGTCACCTGAGAACAGGGAGTTGTACTCTTCGGTCCGAATGAAGCGAACCATGCGGAGCTTCATCACCAGGTGATCGATCAACTCTTGTGCTTGGCTCTCGTCCAAAATGCCGCGCTTGAAATCGCGTTCGATGAAGGCGTCGATCGTCGTGTCGATCCGGCCAACAGACATCGCAGCCCCGTTTTGCGTCTTAACGGCCGCCAGGTAGCCGAAGTAGATCCACTGGATGGCTTCTTGAGCGGTGGTGGCAGGCTTGGAAATATCGTAGCCATAGCTTGCCGCCATCTTCTTCATGTCATTCAGGGCGCGATACTGATCGGAAACCTGTTCGCGCAGCCGGATCACATCGTCGGTCATTTCGCCGTCGCCGATGTTTTCAAAGTCGGCCTTCTTCGCAGCCATCAAAGCGTCGATCCCGTAAATCGCGATCCGAGGGAAGTCAGCAACGATCCGGCCACGGGCGTATGCATCTGGCAAGCCGGTAACAATCTTGTAGTGACGCGCCTTGCGCATGTCTGGGGTGTAAACATCGAACACGCCTTGGTTGTGAGTCTTGTGGTACTCCGTGAAAATCTTGTGCATTTCCGGATCTGGGGTGTACCCGTAGGACTTAAGCGCATCCTCGGCCATCCGGATCCCGCCGAAAGGCATGAACGCACGCTTGAATGGCTTGTCGGTCTGCAGACCAACGATCTTTTCCAGATCCTTGTTCAGATAGCCCGGGCCGTGGCTGGTGACCGTTGCGACCACTTTGGTGTCCGCATCAAGCACACCGCCAGCAGCACGTTCTTGCTTCTTCAGGTTCAGGACCTGATTGTTCAAGATCGTGGTTGCTTCCGTTGGGCCGGCAAGGAATGACTCATCGCCGTTGTACTGTGTCAGGTTGTGCTGAATGAAATCGCGAACGTTGATCTCATCCTGCCAGTCGCCGCCGTTAAAACCTTCCCAGTAGGTCTTGACGTCAGTTTTGTCTAACTGCTTCATCTGGATAGCCTCCTAATTGTTGAACTTTTACCACAGTTCTTACTTAATTAGTATAACACGTCACAAGTACTGTGCAAGCCTTTTCTTTGCCTTTAAATGGGCAATGGCAGCACTACCAGTAATGTGTCTTGATTGTAAATTTCGGTAACCAATTCACAAACTTTTTTGACTAAAAAGCTGATTTGACGCGGTTTCATTCAGCCCCTGTCTCACGTATCTGTACTACAGTTTTACACCCCGTGTATTGTAACAGGCATAAAAAAAGAGACCTCGAAGGCCTCTTCAGAAAAATTTAATTTTCTTCCGGCGTTGCTAAGACTTGGCTCAGATGAATGAAACTCGGCGTGCCGACGCTGTCCGTATCGAGGACAAACGATCCGTTCGAGTATCGATCGCCGTCCGGATAATTGCTGACCGTCAGCTCGACCTGCTGGTCCTTGTCGGTGACCACGGTGATCAGCGTGTTGTCGTCGACCTTGCTCATCGCGACCACCCGGTGCGGATCGCGCTTGAGTTCCCGCAGCACCATCAAGCCGCGCCGCGCCCGGGCGCCGACGCCCATTTCCTTCAGCTTCATCTTCTTGAAGGCGCCGCGCTGGGTGAGGATGCCGACCTCGGTTTGCTGTGGGTCGTCGGCAAGGATGAAGTTGACGACCCAGTCGCCCGGTTTGAGCGCCATGCTCTTGACCCCGGTCGACCGCGCGCCGATCACGCTGACTTCCGCCAGCTCAAACTGCTGCGCGTAGGCCTGGTTCGTCACCGCAAAAACGGTTTGCTTGGACTCAGGCTGGGCGAAGTAGACATCCGTCACGTAGGCGTCCTTGGCCTTCAGCTTCATGCCCACCATCGGGCGACTCTTGTAGTTGCGCTGCGGCTGCAGGTCGGCCAGCGCCGTCTGCTTGATATAACCGTCAGACGAGCCCAAGACAAAGTTGCCCTTGGCGTCCAGCGAGTCAAACCCAAACGCGGCGATGACGTGCTCGTCGGTGCCGATACCGACCGCCTGGGACAAGTGCTCGCCGGCGTCCTTCCAGCGTGAATCTTCAAGCTCATGGACCGGCCGGTAGATCACGTTGCCCGCACTGGTGAAAATGTACAGGTGCTGCAGTGTGCCCATTTCCCGCTCAAATACCGGGAAGTCGTTGTCCTTGAGACCATTATCCGCGGCCGCCACGGCCTGGTACGACCGCAACGAGCTGCGCTTCATGTACCCGTCGCGGGAGACCAAGACCATGACGCGCTCGTCAGTGACTGTAACCGCGGTGTCGACCTCCAGGGTTTCGATCTCGGCCTGAATCGTCGACTTGCGGTCCTTGCCGTAGGTCTTCGCGATACTTGACAGCTCCTGCTCGATCACGGCATCGCGCGCCGCCGGGTGATCCAAAATGTTGTGGTACTCGGCAATGCTTTTGGCCAGCTGAGCGGCCTCTTCCTCCAGCGCCGTGATGTCGGTGTTGGTCAACCGATACAGCTGCAAGGACACGATGGCTTCGGCCTGCTCAACGGAAAAGTCATACTGGGCGACCAGGTTGTTCTTCGCGTCGCCCTTGTTGGCGCTTTGACGAATGGTGTGGATGACTTGATCGAGAATCGAGATCATTTTGATCAAGCCTTGCACGATGTGCTGGCGCGCCTCGGCCTTCTTCAGGTCGTACTGGGTGCGGCGAGTGACGACCTCACGCCGGTGCTTGAGGTAAGCCTCAAGCATTGGCTTCAGGCCCAACTGCTTGGGCTTGAGGTCCGCGATGGCGACCATGTTGAAGTTGTAGTTGATCTGCAGGTCGGTATTTTTGAACAGGTAGGTCAAAATCCCTTCTGCGTTGGCCTCTTTTTTCAGCTCGATGACCACCGACAGGCCGAAGCGGTCGGACTCGTCACGGATCTCGGCGATGCCATCGACCTTCTTGGCCAGCCGCAGCTCATCGATTTTCTTGATGAGCAGCGCCTTGTTGACCTCATAAGGCAGTTCGGTGATCACAATCTCCTGCTTGCCGCCGCGCAGGGTCTCCATGTGGGTGCGAGAGCGGACGACGACTTTGCCACGGCCGGTTTCGTAAGCCTGCCGAATGCCGGCCAGGCCCTGGATAATACCGCCGGTCGGAAAATCGGGACCCTGCACGAACTTCATTAGGTCCTCGAGGCTCGCGTCTGAGTGCTTCATCAGGTACAGCAGCGCGTTGATCACTTCACGCAGGTTGTGCGGCGGAATGTCCGTCGCGTACCCGGCGGAGATCCCGGTCGCGCCGTTGACCAGCAGGTTGGGAAAGGCGGCCGGCAACACGGTCGGCTCCTCGGTCGTGTCATCGAAGTTCAGCACCATTTCCACGGTGTCCTTGTCGATGTCCTTCAGCAGTTCGCCGGAGATCTTCGACAGTCGGGCTTCGGTGTACCGCATCGCGGCCGGCGGGTCGCCGTCCATTGAGCCGTTGTTCCCGTGCATCTCGATCAGCGGCTCTTCCAGCTTCCAGTCCTGGGACAGGCGCACCATCGCCTCGTAAATCGACGAATCGCCGTGGGGGTGAAAATTACCCATGACGTTCCCGACGGACTTGGCGGACTTGCGAAAGCCCTTGTCAAACGTGTTGCCGTCCTGGTTCATCGCAAACAGGATGCGGCGCTGGACCGGCTTTAAGCCGTCGCGCACATCCGGCAGCGCACGCTCTTGAATGATGTACTTGGAGTAGCGGCCGAAGCGCTCCCCCATGACCTCTTCGAGCGTCATTTCTTGAATGTGATTTGCCATTACTTACCCTTCTTCGAAAGCTGCTTTTTGATCTGCTTGACCCCGAACTGCATGTCGGAGTGGTCGGTGGTCTTCGTTTCCATGATCGAGCCTTCCTCGTCCATGTCAAAGTCGACATTGTTTTCGATCCACTCGCGGCGCGGCTCAACGCGATCGCCCATCAGCGTGGTGACCCGGCGCTCTGCCAGGGCCCCGTCGTCGACGTGCACCCGGATCAGGGTCCGCGTGTCCGGATTCATGGTCGTTTCCCAAAGCTGGTCGGCGTTCATTTCGCCTAATCCTTTGAACCGGGTCAGGACGTAGCCTTTACCCATTTTCTTGGTTTCCTTTTCCAGCTCCTCATCGGTCCAGGCGTAGGCAATTTTCACGTTCGCCCCTTTGCCTTTTTGCAAGCGGTAAAGCGGCGGCAGCGCGATGTAGACCCGCCCGGCATCCATCAGCGGGCGCATGTAGCGGTAGAAAAAGGTCAGCAGCAGGATCTGAATGTGGGCCCCGTCGGTATCGGCATCAGTCATGATGATGACCTTGTCGTAGTTGGCCTGCTTGACGTCAAACTCCGCACCGACGCCAGCACCGATGGTGTAGATCATCGTGTTGATTTCTTCGTTCTTGACGATGTCCTGGAGCTTGGCCTTCTGCGTGTTCAAGACCTTGCCTCGCAGCGGCAGGATGGCCTGGAACTTGCGGTCGCGGCCCTGCTTGGCCGAGCCGCCCGCCGAATCCCCTTCGACCAGGTACAGCTCGTTCTTGCTGGCGTCCTTGCTTTGGGCAGGGGTCAGCTTGCCTGAAAGCAGCCCCTGATCCTTCTTCTTGCGCTTACCGGTGCGGGAGTCATCCCGGGCCTTGCGCGCGGCCTCGCGGGCCTCACGCGCACGCAAGGCTTTTCTGACCAGCTCCTGCGCGTCATCGCCGCCTTCCATGAGCCAGAAGCTCATTTTCTCGTAAATCACCGAGTCGACGGCCGCGCGCGCCTGCGGGGTGCCCAGCTTGCCCTTGGTCTGCCCCTCAAACTGCAGAATCTCCTCGGGGATGCGCACGGACAGCACAGCGGCCAGCCCTTCGCGGACGTCGGAGCCTTCCAGGTTCTTGTCCTTGTCCTTCAGCAGGTTGACTTTGCGCGCAAAATCGTTGAACGCGCGGGTCAACGCCGTGCGCATGCCGACTTCATGCGTGCCGCCGTCGCCAGTGCGCACGTTGTTGACGAAGCTGATCGTGTTTTCGGAGTAGCCGTCGTTGTACTGGCCGGCAAAATCAACAATGATGCCGTCCTTTTCGCCTTCGTAGTTAAAGACCGGGCTGACCGTGTCGCGGTCCTCGTTCAGGTACTTGACGAAGCTGACCAAGCCGTCCGGATAGTGGTACGTCTCGGCACGGCCGGTGCGTTCGTCGGTCAGGGTGAACACGATGTTTTTCATCAAAAAGGCCGACTCGCGCAGCCGCTCGGACAGCGTGTCGAAGTTGTAGGTCGTGGTCTGAAAAATCGTCGGATCCGGCTTGAACGTGATGGTCGTCCCGTTGGGCTCGTTGACCTTACCCAGTTTCTGCAGACCGCCATCGGGATGGCCACCGTTGATGAAGTGCTCCTCAAACCCCTGCTTGTCCCGGACAACGCGCACAGTCAGCGACTCGCTCAAGGCGTTGACGACCGAGGAGCCGACCCCGTGCAGGCCACCGGAGGTCTTGTAGGAATTCTGGTCGAACTTCCCGCCGGCGTGCAGCACCGTCAAAATGACCTCGATGGTCGGCTTGCCCGACGCGTGCATCCCCGTTGGCATGCCGCGCCCGTGGTCCTTGACCGTGATCGAGTTATCCTCGTGAATCGTCGTGGCAATGGTGTCCCCATACCCAGCGAGGGCCTCGTCGACCGAGTTGTCGACAATTTCGTAAACCAGATGGTGCAAGCCACGGGCATCGGTTGAGCCAATATACATCCCCGGCCGTTTCCGCACGGCTTCCAGGCCATGCAAGACCTGGATCGATGAATCGGTGTATGCTTCTCTTGCTTTTGCCATTAAATGCTCCTCTTTTCGTGCAACTTCAATTACAATACACCAGACGCAGGCTCAGATGAAAGCTATTTTTCCAAGGCGCTCACCCAAGCGGCCGGAGCTCGAGGGCTGGTCTGCCCGTCACTTATCCGGTGATTGATTTCGCGAAAACTCGCTGCTAAACCGCAAGCAGCGAATGCTTGTTCAAATAACCTATTTTACGCAAGATTCGCCTTGCCGTCAAAAAATGGTAAACTGGAAACACTGATATTTCTCCATCAAAGGTGGTCCCCATGCCAGATTTTCTCACTAAACCCACGCTCACTCAGGAGCCGGTGACTCTGCGCCCGTTTCGCGCCGCAGACATTCCGCGGATGCTCGCGATCTTGGCGCTGCCGCAGGTGAATCTATACACTGGTGCACTGACCAAAACGCCGGGTGCCAACGACCGCTTTCCGGCTGACCAACAGGAAACGGCCAAGATCATCAACTGGTACCAGACGCGCAATCAGCAACCGGACCGGCTGGACTTGGCCATCGCAGTCAGCGGGCAGCTGTTCGGCGAGGTCGTCCTGAACGAGTACGACGCCGAGCACAACACCTGCAACCTGCGCGTTCTGATTGCCGACGATGCCACCGAACGTGGCATCGGCACCAGCGCACTAACCCTAATGGCGGCCCATGCCTTCAACTACTTACACCTAGCCGCGCTCACCCTCGATGTGTTCGACTTCAATCCGCGGGCGCAGCACGTCTACCGCAAAGTGGGCTTCAGGCAAACTGGTGCCATCGAAAATGATCTCATGCTCGACGGCCAGCCGCACACCACTTTCACCATGTGCCTGACTGCCAAATCATTTGCCAAGAAAGGAACTCAGTCATGATTCTCGCCTTATGCTTCATTCTGGCCTACCTGATTGGCTCCATCCCCAGCGGGGTGTGGGTCGGACGCGCCTTTTTTCACCAGGACATTCGGACCGCTGGTTCCCACAATATCGGCACGACGAACGCTTACCGCGTGCTTGGCCCGGTCGGCGGCACCATCGTCCTGGTGATGGACATCCTGAAAGGGACGCTCGGGGCCAGCCTGCCGATGTTGTTCGGCCTGCATCCCCACTGGCTGGTGCTGTTGGTCGGCCTGGCCGCCGTGTTCGGTCACACCTGCTCGATTTTCATCGGCTTCAAGGGCGGCAAGGCAGTCGCCACGTCTGCCGGCATCGCGCTGGCGTACAACCCACCGTTTTTCGTCTTCTGCTGCATCGTCTTCATCAGCCTGGTGCTGCTTTCCAGCATGGTCTCGGTGGCCTCAACGCTGGGCATGTTCCTGATCACGATCGCGACGCTGTTCATGCATGATTGGATCCTGACGGCGGTGGCCGCGCTGATCTGGATCCTGATCATGGTCCGCCACCGCGCCAACTTTGCCCGCATCAAAAACGGCACGGAAAACATGGTGCCGTTCGGGCTCGGCCAGTACCTGCGCAAGCGCAAGGCTAAGCACAAATCCAAATAGAACGCAAAACGCCAAGGCCTGACCGCCCTGGCATTTTTTCTGACCGTTAAAAAGGATCCGGAGCACAAAAGTTCCACGACTCGCTGCATACGCGGTCTCTGTTTGCGTCCTCAACGCCGTTCCCGCACCAAATTACTTGCTTTGCTTCAGCAGTGCCTCGCCAATCTTGTAGTTGCGCGCGTGTTCGGATTCCGGCACGAGCATGCCACCGGTGGCCCAGACAATGTGGGTCGCGTTTGGCATGTTGAAGTGCTTGCTGAGGTACTGCTGGCTGGCCGCCATGGCGGCAAAGCCGGCGATGGCAGAAGGCTCCAGCTTGATGTCTTCGGTATCCATCATTTCTGCGGTGTAGGCCATCACCTGCTCATCGTCAAACGTTGTGATGCCCAAGAGCAGCGTCTTCATCACGCGGCCGGCCAGCCGCGATGGTCGGCCAACGGCAAGCCCGTCAGCTTCAGTCAGCCCGTCCAGCCCGATGTCGTAAACGGAAATGCCGTTGTTCATACCGGTTGCCATCCCCAGCAACACGGATGGCACGTGCGTCGGCTCCGCAAAAATCGCGTGGACATTCTTGCCCAAGATCTGCTTGAGCCCAAAGGTCGTGCCGCTAGGAGAGCCGCCGACCCCTGCTGGCAGGTAAACAAACAGCGGGTGGTCTTCATCTACCTGAATGTTTTGGTCCCGCAGCTGCTTTTGCAGGCGAATGGCGGCCACCCCGTAACCCAGGAACAGGTCCTTGCTGCCTTCATCATCGATGAAGAAAACAGAAGGATCTTTGGCCGCAAGCGCGCGGCCGGTGGTGATGGCGGTCGTGAAACTGCCATCGTATTCGACGACGTTGACGCCAACCGACCGCAACGTGTCCTTCTTCCACTGCTTGGCGTCGCTGGACATGTGGACGGTGGTGTTGAAGCCGAGCTTCGCGGCCACGATCCCGATGGACAGGCCCAAGTTCCCAGTCGACCCTACCGCGATTCCGTAATGGCTGAACAAATCCCTGAATTCCGGCGCGTTCAGCTTGGCATAATTGTCACCGTAAACCAGCATCTTGTGGTCAATAGCCACTTGTTCGGCAATCTTGAGCACTTCGTAAATCCCACCGCGCGACTTGATGGAGCCGCTAATGGGCAGCTCGTTGTCGACCTTCAGGTACAAGTCACCGGGCAAAGCGTAGCCGTCACGCTTGGTCACGTCCGCCTGCATCGCCTCTAGCCGGCGCAGTGGGGATTCAAGGATCCCGCCGGTTTTCGCCGTTTCAGGAAACGCGACTGCCATGTAAGGGGCAAACCGGTCCAAGCGCGCTGAGGCGTCAAACAAATCGGCGCGGGTGAGGCCTAAGTCGGCGGCCTTCCCGTAATCCGGGTTGATCCACAGAGTTTCCTTTTCTGCGGCCAAGTCTCTAACCACCGGGTATTTTGTCTCCCCCAGTTTACAATTCAAGTGCAACACCTTAGCGACTAGACCAAAAAGGCCATG
>NZ_AYZJ01000069.1:0-611 GCF_001436615.1 Lacticaseibacillus camelliae DSM 22697 = JCM 13995 | reverse complement strand
GTATAGCCATCCAGGTTCGGTGTGGTTACTTCGCCATAGTCTGTAGAAGGTGTCGCCGACTTGATCTCGCCATTCACATCATCTGTCGTGATCGTCCAGTTGACGGTCTGAACAACTGATTCAGGAGCACCATCTGTCTTCCCATTGACCGTGTAGTTGATGGTCCGAGTCGTCGTAGTCGTATCCGTTGTCGTCAGATGGTGTGCCAACTTAATGGTCAGATTATCAGTTATTGCTGGATCAGCAGCGAAAGTATAGTCGACAATTGCGCTTTGTCCATCAGCCCGTTTATAGCCTGCTGGCACTGTGACCGTGTACTTCCCAGTCTCACCAGTTTTGCCGGTCAACGTCTCAGGTGTGCCAACAACGGCATTACCATTGTCCGTATCCACATACGTAACCTTCAGTGTGGCGCCATTCGAAACGTAGTTGACTTGTACCAGTTCACCTACTGGTGAACCTGATACCAGCGTCAGCTTCGGTGTTTCTTCAGGAACCGTGGTCTTGTCAGGTGTATAGCCATCCAGGTTCGGTGTGATTACTTCGCCATAGTCTGTAGAAGGTATCGCTGACTTGATCTCGCCATTCACATCATCTGTCGTGATCGTCCA
>NZ_AYZJ01000068.1:0-2258 GCF_001436615.1 Lacticaseibacillus camelliae DSM 22697 = JCM 13995 | reverse complement strand
TGCGCCATTCGAAACGT
Organism: Lacticaseibacillus camelliae DSM 22697 = JCM 13995; assembly: GCF_001436615.1. NCBI lineage: Bacteria > Bacillati > Bacillota > Bacilli > Lactobacillales > Lactobacillaceae > Lacticaseibacillus > Lacticaseibacillus camelliae. Next base: position 2,241 of record NZ_AYZJ01000068.1, on the reverse strand, counting down.
AGTTGACTTGTACCAGTTCACCTACTGGTGAACCTGATATCAGCGTCAGCTTCGGTGTTTCTTCAGGAACCGTCGTCTTGTCAGGTGTGTAGCCGTCTAAGCTGGGGGTCACTTCTGCATAGTTGCTTGAAGGTGTCGCTGACGTGATTTTGCCAGTCACGTCATCGGTTGTAATCGTCCAGTTGACGGTCTGAACATCTGACTCAGGAGCGCCATCCTTCTTACCATTAATTGTGTACTCGATGGTCCGAGTCGTGATGGCAGTGGACTCACTCTTGCCATGCTTAAAAGACACAGTAAACGTCTTCCCGTCATCTTCAAGAGCAAAGGTGAACCCATCTGGAATGTCATCTTTATCGAGTACATAACCTCGTTGTTCAATATCGGCAATCGCCTTATTAACGTCATCAAGGCCATTGACTTCGCCAGTCTTGCCAGTGATCTGTTTTGCTTTTTGGATTTCGTTACCAGTTGTCCCATCAACAAACTTGACAGTTGCGCTGTATGCTTTTTGAACATAGACAACCACATGAGTTTCGTTGCTGCTCGTGATGATCTGAGTCGTCTTCGCACCTGGGTCAACCAAGCTGTAGCCCTGGTCCGTCACCTTCTGAAGCGCATCCCGATAAGGTGTCGTTTCTTGAATGGTGACCGAGTGATTCAACTTGCCTTTGATTGCAGCCTGTCCCACAACGTTATTCGTGTTATCTTTATCAACAAAATCTACGTTGAGGGTGCCAACCGCATTATAGTGAAAACTGTTAAGTTTGAAAGTCTGAGCCGAATGCGCATCCCCTGTCGAAGCGCCAATGAAGAAGGACACTAGATGGTCTGCAGGAATGAAATCGGAGATGTTTTCCGTCCAAGTCAGGGTGTTAGCAGGAATAACGGTTTGCCACCAATCATCGCTTACACCTTGAGGTCTAGTCAGTGTCACTTTCAACGTATGACTGGCCGCATCATAGTGAACGTGCAAACCCGTATAAGACGAATCGATTTGTTTTGCAGAGTGCGCGTCGGTATCAATCGTGACACCGTTCGCATCAGTGTTCACGAATGCGCCAAACGCAGCCATGCCCTTCGGATCAGCGCCAAAATATGGTACGCCTGCGGGATTACGGTCATCGTCCTGTCCCACACCACCGTTGTAGTATGTGTCCGCTTTCCAGCCGAACGCGCCTGGCAAAGTGGCAAAACCAAGAGAACCACCCTTTTGGCCAACCTGATCAGTGCTGCCGGTGTGGAAACCAATTGATACCCCATCACCTTTTGAAACATTGATGGTGGCGTCCATATCAAAATCATAATCAAGGTCGATCTGAGTGTTCAGAGTTAAGTTACCTGATTGATTCTCTAAATCAGGTGTCAGCGTCACGATGGCAGATTGATCATCCGCCGACGTGGCAATCGAGGCGTTCCCATTGGCTTTAAAATTAGCATCGAGAGTCTTGCTAGAGCCATCCAGGTTCTTATTCTCGCTGTCATCAGTCGCTGCATCACTGGTTGCTGCATCACTAGAAGGTGCAGCGCTTTGGCTACCGTCTGTAGTCGGATCAGCAGATGTGGCATCTACGAACGCTTTTTGAGTAGGCGCAGCGTCAGGCGTTGCCGCCTTACTTGCTGCCGAGGTTGCTGTCAGCGGAGCAGCGCTGCTTGCAGCCGGCGCAGCGGAACTAGTTGAATCAGTCGCCGAAGAACTGGCCGAGTCAGTTTGTGCTGCGGCAGCACTCGGCGCCTCAGAAGCGGCGCTCGCAACTTGATCCGGGACCTGTTGGGTCGCCGTCACTGCGGCGTCATTCGTTGCAGCGGACACACTCTGGCCGCCAACGGTCGAAATCCCGATGCCAAGCCCGAAAGCAGCAATGCCCGCAACCAACCATTGTCTGCCGGCTTTATACATCTTGAAATGTACCTTAATCTCCCGATTGTTCATAATTTTCCCCCATATTTTATAAAAAAGAAGTGACTTATAGATAATATCTATAGCTACGTTTTCAATTATACGGGGTAGGAATATATAAGCAAATTAGAATGCTAAAAATTCATCGTCAACTACAAAAATTTTGTTTCTTTTATTTGCGATGTGTTCATTGCTGGAGCTGTTCAGGGTTGAAGGCCGACTTTCGTCAATGTGTTCTTTCCGAACGGCATAAATCCACATTTATCAAGGCGTCAATCGTCAAATCACCTCAATTTTCAAGTCAAGTGCAACGATGATAACGAATCCTTGATAGTGGTCTA
>NZ_AYZJ01000067.1:0-112809 GCF_001436615.1 Lacticaseibacillus camelliae DSM 22697 = JCM 13995 | reverse complement strand
GGTAGAGCACCTGACTGTTAATCAGGGTGTCGTCAGTTCGAGCCTGACATCCGGAGTTTTTATGGAGAGTTGTCCGAGAGGCCGAAGGAGCATGGTTGGAAACCATGTATACGAGTTTACCCGTATCAAGGGTTCGAATCCCTTACTCTCCGTTGAGTATGGCCCGTTGGTCAAGTGGTTAAGACACCGCCCTTTCACGGCGGTAACATGGGTTCAAATCCCGTACGGGTCACTTATGGAGGATTAGCTCAGCTGGGAGAGCGTCTGCCCTACAAGCAGAGGGTCACAGGTTCGAGCCCTGTATCCTCCATTTTTTTGCTTTTGGTTCCATGGTCTAGTTGGTTAGGACGCCTGCCTGTCACGCAGGAGATCACGAGTTCGAGTCTCGTTGGAACCGTTCCACATGAAAAAGCGTTCATCCTAGGATGAACGCTTTTTTGATGTCTAGCCGTGAATCCGAATAAAGATAAACGTCAGGTTCAAGATGATGCCTGCCCAACTAAACGGTAGCGGATTTGGTTTGATGCGGCGTGTATTGAGTACACTTGCCACGACCAGAAACGCTGCGCAGAAAGACAAAGTGAACTGTTGCATCCAGTAACCCATGCCAAGCCCTGCGAGCCCAAGTACCGCCAATAGCCATAGCGGCAGATTTCCGGCCCATACGCAGAGCAGCAGTAAGCCGTTGATCAAGGCGAAAACGATTGGCGCAAGCGTGGTGAGACCTTGGGTTAGGTTTGCGCTTAACATGATTTGAATGAAGGTCAGTTCAACCAGCCAACCGGTGATGGCCATCTTGGCACTCATCTTCTGAGTGGCCAACAGCCAGCCGAGTCCAACTTGGGCCAGTGCCAGCGGCAAGAGCGCCCACTGACTGCTGCTGCCGATGATGGCAAGCGCGAGGGCCGCAATCGTCCACGGCGTTGTGCGGCTGGTGGTGCTCAAAGCGGCCAAGACGAGGGTCAGGCCAAGCAGGGCCAAAAACGGCCAGTCATGCCAGTTGAAGTTTGACAGGCTGAGCATTAGTGGCAGAGTCGCTGCCTGAAGAAAACGGCTGACGCTGAGCACACATTTTTGAATCGTCATAAGCAAATTCCTTTCATCATGTGTCCTATGATACCGAACAGGGCGATGCGGTGCAAAAGTAATTTGTGATGGCCTGCAAAGGACGTTAGATTTAACCCTAACCCTGTGATAAGATTAGACAGTTGCAAAGAATTCCCGATGGGATCCAAGGCGGCGCGTCTTGGAGATGCCTTGTAACCGAAATTAAAGGGGGAAACAATTAAGATGCAAGAACGTCATCTATTTACCTCAGAGTCAGTCTCTGAGGGTCACCCAGACAAAATTGCAGATCAGATTTCCGATGCAATTTTGGATGCGATGCTGGCGCAGGATCCGGATGCTCGTGTGGCGTGTGAAACGACCGTGACCACAGGGCTAGTCCTGGTGGTTGGTGAGATTTCGACCACTGCCTATGTTGATATTCAAAAAACAGTGCGTGACACGATTCGCCGCATTGGTTATGACAAGGAATCCGGGTTTGATCCGGACTCCGTCGGTGTGCTAACGGCGCTAGATGAGCAGTCGCCGGACATCGCGCAGGGGGTCGATGATTCCTACGAGGCGCGTGAAGGCGAAGATGATCCACTTGATCGCATCGGCGCCGGCGATCAAGGTATGATGTTCGGGTACGCGATCAACGAGACGCCTGAGTACATGCCGCTGCCAATTGAGCTGGCACACAAACTGATGCAGCGGATCGCTAAGCTGCGCAAGGATGGGACCATTACTTACTTGCGCCCGGACGCGAAGGCGCAGGTCACCGTTGAATACGATGATCACGAAAAGCCGATGCGCGTGGACACCGTTGTGGTGTCCACTCAGCATGATCCGGATGCCACCTTGGCCCAGATTCGCAAGGATGTCGAGGAGCAGGTCATTCGCGCGGTGATTCCGGCCAACCTACTGGATGACAACACGAAAATTTATGTGAACCCAACAGGCCGGTTTGTGCTGGGCGGGCCCGAAGCGGACTCCGGTTTGACCGGGCGCAAGATCATCGTCGATACTTATGGCGGCTTTGCGCGTCACGGTGGTGGGGCCTTCTCTGGCAAGGATGCGACGAAAGTTGACCGGTCTGCCTCGTACGCGGCGCGCTACATCGCCAAGAACGTGGTGGCGGCCAAGCTGGCTGACAAGCTGGAGGTCCAGCTCGCCTATGCGATTGGGGTGGCTCAGCCCGTGTCGGTTTCGGTGGATTGCTTCGGAACAAACAAAATTCCTGAGGCAAAAATTGCCGAGGCCATTCGCGATAACTTTGATCTGCGGCCGGCGGGAATCATTAAAATGTTAGACTTGAAGCGGCCGATTTACGAGCAAACCGCCGCCTATGGTCATTTTGGACGTACAGATGTTGATCTGCCATGGGAACACCTTGATAAGGTGGCCGATTTGGCGAAGTACTTAGATTAACGAGAAAAGAGGCGGCCGTTCCAGGATGCTGGGCGGCTGTTTTTTATGGAATGGAGAAATTATAGTGAGTAAAACCAAGCAAACCAACGTGGCAATCACAACAATCGCAATTTTCGTGGCGACGTTCATGACCGCGATTGAAGGCACAATTGTGGCGACTGCCATGCCCACGATTGTCGGTGACCTTCACGGCGTTCGCCTGATGAACTGGATCGTGTCGATATATTTGCTGACCAACGCGATGGCAACGCCAATCTACGGTAAATTTGCGGATAAAATTGGCCGCAAGCCGGTGTTTCTGCTTGGCTTGCTGATTTTTATCATCGGGTCTGCAGCCTCGGGGCTTTCCCAGTCTATGCCGGTCCTGATCATCTGCCGCGCTTTTCAGGGTATTGGTGCCGGCGCCATTATGCCCGTGACCTTCACCATTATTGCGGACATCTATCCGTACGAAAAGCGGGCCAAAGTGCTGGGATTCAATGGCTCGGCGTGGGGCATCGCGTCGGTGGTCGCACCACTGCTTGGTGGCTTCATTGTCGATTCTCTGTCCTGGCACTGGATCTTTTTCATTAATGTGCCCATTGGCTTGATCACGATGGCGCTGATCGCGGTCTTTTTCCACGAGCAACACGAAACGGTACCGGCACCTGTGGATTACCTGGGGACGTGCTGGCTGGTACTGACGCTGCTGCTGTTGATGCTGGGCTTTCAGGCGTTAGCCGGGACCCATGGACTGTCTAGTTTTCTGGGCCTGCTCATTGGGGCGGGCATCACCCTGTGGTTGTTTGTTCGCCGTGAACGGCGCGCCGCCGATCCCATTATCGACTTGAAGCTGTTCAGCAATCGCCCGTTTGTCGTTGCCAACGTGCTGGCCGCCTTGGTGTCCGGAGTCGTGATCGGCTATGAGACTTATATGCCGATGTGGGTGCAAGGGGTCTTAGGCATGGCGGCGTCGTTTGGCGGCTTTGCCATCACCCCCAGCAGTCTGATGTGGGTCATCGGCTCCTTCGTTGCGGGACGTTGGCTGACTAAAACCGCGCCAAAACGGATCCTGACCTTTGCCCTGCTGGATATTCTGGTGGGCATCCTGATCCTGGCGCTAGTGCCCGAAAGCACACCGTACGTGGCCTTCTTGGTGATTGCTGGGGTGATGGGCTTTGGGTTTGGAATTGTCATCACGACGACGACAGTTCGCGCGCAGGCGGTCGTGAAACCGGACGAGGTTGGCGTGGCGACCAGCTTTAACACGCTGTCGCGGACGCTAGGCCAGACGCTGATGGTGTCTTTGTACGGCGTGGTCCTCAACCTCCGCATGGCGCAGGGCGTTGCGGCCCACCCAGCAGTGAACATGGGGATGCTGAATCGGTTGATCAATCCGCAAACCGCCGTTAGCCTGCCGCGTCACCTGTTGCCCGTGCTCCACGAAATTCTGTACTCTGGGTTGCATAACATTTACTTCTTTTCCGTGGTCATTGTCGTGTTGGGTTTGGTGTTCAACGCCTTGGATCGCTCGGGCAAGCAGTAGAATTTGGCAGGCAGAATTATTGAGAGTTGTAATTTTAGTTTGAAGCCGTCATAATAGAAGAAAAGGCTTTTGGGGGCGCTTCATTGTTCTCTTACGAAAAATTACAGACGCTGAACGATATTGAGACGGCAATTTACAATTACGTCATCAAGCACGAGGCGGCAGTGGAAACCATGCCCATCCGGGAACTGGCCAAACACGCCCATGTTAGTACCGCTTCTGTCCTGCGTTTTGCCGAAAAAATGGGTTACGACGGCTATGCCGAACTGCGCTTTGCGCTGAAGCAGGATCGTAAAGCAAAAGCGGCAGAGTTTCAGGCCACCACTTACGATACTTCGGTCCAACTGGCTGATTTTTTCAACAAGGTGAATTCCGCCGATTTCAGTAAGTTAATTGACGAAGCGCTAGCCATGGTTCTAAAGGCGCCTTTGGTGATGTTTTTTGGGTTAGGGTCAGGGAACTCGCTTGCGCAGTACGGCGCACGCTTCTGGTCGAACGCGGGGAAAATTGCATTGCCTGTGTACGATCCATTTCAGCCCTTCCCGCAAAGCAGTCCGCTGCCGGCAGGGACGGTCTTGGTCGTGCTCTCGGTTTCCGGTGAAACGACTGAAACCATTGATTTTGTGAATAAGGTCCGGCCCGAAGACGTCAAGATAATTGCGGTGACAAATTCAGGCAACTCGACCATGGCCAAACTGGCCGACTTGACGATTGCGTACTTCATGCCCGAAATTAAGCACGCCTCGCTTAATTTGACGACTCAGGTGCCGGTGGTCTACCTGATTGAGCTGATCGGTCACCGACTGGATGAGCTCAACCACCAGTAAACATAACGATAGTTCTGACACCCGTTACAATCCTGTAACGGGTGTTTTTAAGTGAAACCGGTTTCTTTACAGGCCTCAGGGGTAGCGCTTACGTGGTGGAAGCGGCTACACTAATAACTGTGATGAGCGCATCACATTGATTTCGGCCGAAATCATTCATATCGCAGGGTGACCTGCACAAGCGTTTAGCAATGATACATTGACTTGGCTGCCGAGTGAAATCGGCGGCAGAAAGATAGGTGAACATAATGGGGGATTATATCAACCAAAAAGTTTTGCCTAAGATCATGAAGTTCACGAGCACCCGTCCGATCACGGCCTTGAAGAATGGCATGATGTACACCATTCCTTTCATCATCGTGGGGTCCTTCTTCCTGATTTTGGGTTCGTTGCCTGTTGAATCATGGGCAAACTGGATGAACAGTACCGGCTTGGTTCCGTACTTCAACCAGATTTATAACTTTAGTTTTAACATCATGGCGCTGATTGCCGTTACCGGGATCGCGTATGAATGGGCACGTGCTGAAAAAATCGATCCGCTGGCTTCAGGGATCACCGCGCTGCTGTCATTCCTGATCGTGCTGCAGCCTTCTAACCCAATCGTTAACCAGGCTGGCAAGACCATCGTCACCAACTCCCGTGGGATCACGGGCTGGATCGATACCGGCTTCTTAGGCGGTAAAGGGATGATCGCCGCGATCATCATCGGCCTTTTGACCGGCTGGATCTATTCCTGGTTCGTTAAGAACAACATCACCATCAAGCTTCCTGATTCAGTGCCAGCGAACGTCGCTAACTCGTTCATCGCGCTGATTCCAGCCGCCGTTCTGCTGACCGGCTGGGGCCTGGTTTACATGTTCTTCGATCACTTTGCCCACGAAGGCATGCTGCAGTGGCTGTACCAAGTTATTCAGACACCACTGCAAGGGCTGACTGATTCCTTCGGCGGGGTCCTGGTTGTTTCCCTGCTGATCACGTTCCTGTGGTTCTTCGGGGTTCACGGGTCCGCGATTATCTCTGGTGTTATGACTGGGATCCTGATGTCCAACTCAACTGATAACGCTGCGCTGTTCCACTCAGGCAAGGCGCTGACGGTTGCTAACGGCGGCCATATCTTCACGCAGGCGCTGCTGGACCAGTTCGGGACTGTTACCGGTGCTGGTATCACCGTTGGGCTGCTGTTCTACATCCTGTTCTTTGCGAAGTCCGATCAGTTGAAGGCGTTGGGTACTTTGGAAATTGCCCCAGCGATCTTCAACATCAACGAGCCATTCCTGTTCGGGATTCCGCTGGTTATGAACCCTGTTCTGGCTATTCCGTTCATGGTTGTCCCTGCACTTTCCATGTCGCTCACTTACTTTGCGATTAAGCTTGGGATAATTCCACTATTTAACGGGATATATGTGCCGTGGACCACACCGGCAATCTTCTCTGGGTTCTTGGTCGGCGGCTGGCGCACTGCCCTGTGGCAGGCTCTCATGCTGGCCATGTCCTTCGCGGTTTACTTCCCATTCATCCGCACCTACGACAACACGTTGTTGAAGCAGGAGCAGGAGAAGTTGGCTGAGGAAAACAAGGAAAAATCTGATACTGCAACGGCTCAGGCTTAATGCTGAACTAGTCTAATTAGTTCTTAAGCGTCCGGATCCCGTGGATTAAACACCGGGCTTCGGGCGCTTTGTTTGTTGAAAGGAGTGCCACATGGCAAAATTACGCAAAGATTTTCTCTGGGGTGGGGCTGTTGCTGCGCACCAACTGGAAGGCGGCTGGCAGGAAGGCGGTAAAGGCGTTTCCGTGGCCGACGTGATGACGGTTGGGGCCAACGGGGTTGAACGGCGTATCACCGACGGGGTGAAGCCCGGCGAGAACTACCCCAACCACGACGCCATCGATTTTTACCACCACTACAAAGATGACGTGAAACTGTTTGCCGAGATGGGACTCAAGGCTTTTCGGACCTCGATCGCGTGGACCCGGATCTATCCCAATGGGGACGAGACCGAGCCAAATGAAGCCGGACTGAAGTTCTACGATGACCTCTTTGATGAGCTGTTGAAAAATGGCATTCAGCCGGTCATTACGCTGTCCCATTTTGAGATGCCCTACCACCTTGTCACTGAATACGGTGGCTGGCGGAATCGCAAAGTGATCGACTTCTTCGTTCGGTTTGCCACCACGGTCTTTAAGCGGTACAAGGACAAGGTCAAGTACTGGATGACCTTTAACGAGATCAACAACCAGGCCGACTACAAGGCCAAGTTTGCGCTGTTCACCAACTCGGGGCTGCTGATCAAACCAGGCGAGAACGCCGAGGCGGTGATGTATCAGGCGGCCCACTACGAGACGGTTGCCTCAGCGTTGGCCGTGCAAATCGGCCACAAGATCAATCCCCACTTTCAAATTGGGGCGATGATTGCCATGGTGCCGATTTATCCAGCCAGTCCTGATCCCCGCGACGTCTTCAAGGCCGAGCGGGCCATGCAGTCCCGTTACTGGTTCGCTGACGTGCAGGCCAACGGGCGCTACCCAAGCTGGCTGACCGAGTACCAAAAGGCGAAGAAGATGAACCTCGATATCACCCTGGCTGATTTGGATGTGCTTAAGGCCGGGACCGTTGATTACATTGGTTTTTCTTATTACATGTCGTTTGCCGTGAAGGCCAAAGCAAGCGAACCTTCAGCCTTTGACTACCAGGAAAGCGTCGACAAGGTCGAAAATCCCACGGTGAAGCGCTCTGAATGGGGCTGGCAAATCGATCCGGTGGGGCTGCGTTACGCAATGAACTGGTTCAACGACCGGTATCACCTGCCGCAGTTCATTGTTGAAAATGGGTTCGGCGCGGTCGACAAAATCGACGCCCAGCACCATGTCCACGACGATTACCGGATCGCTTACCTGAAGGCACACATCGAGCAGATGAAGCTCGCGGTTGAAGTCGATGGGGTGGACCTCATCGGGTACACGCCATGGGGATTCATCGACCTGGTGTCTGCCGGCACCGGCCAAATGGATAAACGCTACGGGTTTATCTATGTGGACAAGAACGATGAGGGCAAAGGCACACTGGCGCGCTACAAGAAGGATTCCTTCTATTGGTACCAGCAAGTCATTAAGAGCAACGGTGAGGATCTGGACGCCAAGTAGGAGGCGGGCGTATGAAAACATTCGTCGGATTTGACGTCGGCGGGACGACCATCAAATACGGTTTAGTCTCGGCGGCAGGCAAAATTTTAGATCACGGGTCGTTTAAAACGCTCAAGCGCGCGTCGAGCAACGTCAACAAAATGGTCGGTGTGGTCACCGCTTATCAAAAGCAGCAGGTCATTGATGGCGTGGGGGTCGATGCCCCAGGAATTGTCGACAAAGATGGTTACATGATCACCGGTGGGGCCATTGACAGCTTTTACCGGTACCCACTGGGGAAGACCCTTCGCGACAAGCTGAAGCTGCCTGTCAAGGTCGAAAACGATGCCAACGCGGCCGCCATTGCCGAACGCTGGCTGGGCAACGCCAAGGATGTCGACGATTACGTCTGCCTGGTTTTGGGCACAGGCATCGGCGGCGGCCTTGTCCTTAATGGGGACGTCTATCGCGGTGCGCATGGGATGGCCGGTGAAATTGGCTGGAGCATCACGCATGACTTGGATTTTCGCGACGACCTGGAAGGGGTTTCGCTGAATTATGCGGCTTCGGTGGTCACCGGGCTGGTCCGGCGCTACAATCTGTCCCTTCAGCACTATGACCCCAAAGCCAAGCCGGAAAAAGACGCCGCTCAGATCATTGCGCTGGCGCACGAGGACGATATGATCGCCCTGCCGGTGTACAGCCAGTTCTTGAGCGATGTGGTCGTGATGCTGATGAACCTGATTGGCACACTCGATCCTGAGCGGATTTTGATCGGCGGCGGGATCAGCCAAAACGACACGTTCATGCAGGACCTGCAGGCGCGGTTTGACGAGTACATTGCCCGCCACCGCGGACTGAATGAGGCCCGCAAGAGTTTTCCGTACAAGATCATGCCGGCTGGGCTGCGCAACAACGCAGGCCTGATCGGGGCGGTTTATCCGCTGACCCGGTAACGCAAAAGGATCCAGACTTCCTGGGGAGGAGGTCTGGATCCTTTTTTGTCCGGCATCGAAGGCCGTTATTTTCGTGAGTTGGCCTTGTGCTGAGGACCGGCCCAGCCGGTGGGCCCCACGGCGGTCAGCCACGGGTACATCAGCCACCACAGCAGCATCAGGCCGGCCAAGGCAGAGCTCCAGCCGGCGAACACATCAGTGGGAAAATGGACTTGCACATAAATGCGCGAAACGCCAATGAGGATGATCATCACCGTTGAGAAGCCGACCAGAAAGTGGCGAGCGCGCGGCAGCGACACCAGGCTGAGCGCGATCAGGATGACAGTCCCGTAAAGCAGCATTGAGCCGCTGGCGTGCCCGGAGGGAAAACTCCAGCCCCCGGCAGTAGTCAGCGGGGTGATCCTTGGGTCTTGAACAAACGGGCGTGGCCGGCGAATCCAGTTTTTGATGATGTGGTTGACTAAGCTCATCAGGCAAATCGAAGCAAAGGCGAACCAGGCATAGCGGCGCCGCCTGAAGTAAAAGAGGACGGCGGCGACAATCAGGCCCACGATCACGACCACCGGCGGGTCGCCCAGGTTGGTGATCACCAGCACAATGGCGGTCAGCCAGGTCGGGCGGTACGCGGTGACCACTTGGACGACGGCATGATCAACGGTCGAGATCCATGCGGCGTGCGTGATGACGCCGCTTAAAAGTGGGATGAAAACCGCTAAACTGACCGCGGCTATAATCAGCGGATACACAGGACGTTTTTTCATAATAATGAATTTTAGCATACTTCCGTGGGGATGCCGCTTGTTTCAACCTTAGGATTTTGCTATGATTGACGCAACATCGAACGTGTTTGGGACGAGTAGGCAAAGTGTTTCGCTTAAGAAAGCAGGCGGCTGCTGCAAGCCTGTGCGAAGCTTCGGCGAACTGACCCAAGTCATGCACGCCGGCACTGGCCGTTATCCAGAAACAAGGGCTGCTGTTAGGCAGAACTTAGGTGGTACCGCGGCAAAAAGCCGTCCTAACAATGTTAGGACGGTTTTTGTCGTTTTTCCTACCACGCTCGATAAATTCAAGGAGGCATTAAGCATGTACGATCACAAGGCGATCGAGAAAAAGTGGCAAAAGCACTGGGCTGAGCACAACGAGTTCAACACGACGACGGACCCGAACAAGAAGAATTATTACGCGCTGGACATGTTTCCGTATCCGTCAGGGCAAGGCCTGCACGTTGGCCACCCTGAGGGCTACACCGCCACGGACATTATCGCGCGGATGAAACGGGCCCAAGGCTACAACGTGCTCCACCCAATGGGCTGGGACGCTTTCGGGTTGCCTGCCGAGCAATACGCGCTGAATACCGGCCATAATCCCAAGGGCTTTACCCACAAAAACATCGAGACCTTCAAGCGCCAAATCAACAGTCTCGGCTTTTCCTACGACTGGAACCGGGAAATTGCCACTACGGATCCTAATTACTACAAGTGGACCCAGTGGATCTTCGAGCAGCTGTACAAGCATGGCCTGGCTTACGAGGCGGAAGTGCCGGTCAACTGGAGCCCGGACCTGGGCACCGTGGTCGCCAACGAGGAAGTCATCGATGGCAAAACCGAGCGCGGCGGCTTCCCTGTGATTCGAAAGCCGATGCGTCAGTGGATGCTGAAAATCACCGCTTACGCCGACAAGCTTTTGGCCGACCTCGATGACCTCGATTGGCCGGAAAACATCAAGCAGATGCAGCGGAACTGGATCGGCCGCTCGGTGGGCGCGCAGATCACTTTTGAGGTACAAGGCACTGACAAGCAGTTCGATGTCTTTACCACCCGGCCAGACACCCTGTTTGGCGCAACCTATGTGGTCATGGCGCCGGAGCACGCGCTTGTCGACGCCATCACGACCCCTGAGCAGAAGGCCGCGGTGGCTGCTTACAAGGCAGGCATCGAGCACAAGTCTGACCTTGAGCGGACCGATTTGAATAAGGAAAAGACCGGCGTGTGGACCGGGGCCTATGCCACCAACCCGGTGAACGGGGATAAGTTGCCGATTTGGATCTCCGATTACGTGCTGGCGACATACGGCACCGGCGCCATCATGGCGGTGCCAGCTCACGACGATCGCGACTACGCGTTTGCCAAAAAGTTCAATCTGCCGATCCGCGCAGTCATCGAAGGCGGCGACATCGATGATGCTGCCTACACCGGCGACGGTGTGCACATCAATTCCGATTTTCTGAACGGCAAGAACAAGCAAGACGCCATTGACACGATGCTGCAGTGGCTGGAAGACAAGAAGATCGGCGAGAAGAAGGTCAACTACAAGCTGCGCGACTGGGTCTTCTCCCGGCAGCGCTACTGGGGCGAACCGATTCCGGTGATTCACTGGGAAGACGGCGAAACCACCCTGGTGCCCGAAGATGAGCTGCCCCTTGTGCTGCCTGAAGAGGCGGACATCAAGCCGAGCGGTACCGGCGAATCGCCACTGGCCAACCTGGACGACTGGGTCAACGTGGTCGATAAAAACGGCCGCAAAGGTAAGCGCGAGACGAACACCATGCCGCAGTGGGCAGGGTCGTCCTGGTACTTCCTGCGCTTTGTCGATCCCCACAACAAGGAAAAACTGGCCGATTACGATAAGCTGAAACAGTGGATGCCCGTTGATCTGTACATCGGTGGCGCGGAGCACGCGGTCCTCCACTTGCTGTACGCGCGGTTCTGGAATCTCTTCCTGTATGATATTGGCGTGATCCCGAACAAGGAACCCTTCCAGCGGCTGTTCAACCAGGGGATGATCCTGGGCGACAACCATGAGAAGATGAGCAAGAGCAAGGGCAACGTGGTCAATCCGGACGACGTGGTCGAAGAATACGGTGCTGATACGCTGCGGCTGTACGAGATGTTCATGGGCCCGCTGGATGCCGGCATCGCCTGGAGCACAACTGGCCTGGCCGGGGCGCGGAAGTTCCTGGACCGTGTCTACACGACCTTCATCGACGACAATGGCAAAATGCGTGATCACATCACGACCATCAACGATGGCAAGCTCGACAAGGTTTACAACGAAACGGTCAAGAAGGTCACCGAAGACTACGATGCGCTGCACTTTAACACGGCCATTTCACAGATGATGGTCTTCATCAACGAGGCGCGGAAGGTCGATGACCTGCCGTACGCGTATGTCGAAGGGTTCGTCAAGCTGCTGGCGCCGATCGCCCCACACCTGATGGAGGAAATCTGGCAGAAGTTGGGCAATGAACACAGCCTGACTTACGCCCCATGGCCAACTTACGACGAGAAGGCCTTGGTCACCAAGCAGGTCCAGCTGATGGTCCAGGTCAACGGCAAGCTCCGCGGTCATGTTATGGAAGCCGTGGATGTTGATAAAGATCAGGCCATTACGGATGCGATGGCGATCGATAACGTCAAGAAGTTCACGGCTGGCAAGACAATCGTTAAACAGATCGTGGTGCCAAATAAGATCGTCAATATCGTGGTTAAGTAGTGCTAAAGTGGTCCGGCGCAGGTCGGACCATTTTTGTGCGAAAAATTACGGATTGCTAACGTCTCCGGGTTCTGATTGAAAGGAGCCCGTGCTTCACTTAAAATAGAGAATAATCTAAAGGGCCTCACCGTTTCAGTAGAGGTCATATCAAGTGAGAAAATTGGGGTAAAGGCATGGCAAAAAAACCGCAAGTCAAAACACCGAGTGCGCAGGAACAAATGCTGCGCGGGTCGGCTTGGATGACAGCCGGAAGTATTTTGTCCCGAGTCCTCGGGGCAATTTATATTATTCCGTGGCGCATCTGGTTAGGTGCGGCTTTTTTGGCGGCCAATAATCTGTTTACCAAAGGGTACAACATTTACAGCATTTTCCTGACGATTGCGACGGCCGGGGTGCCAGGGGCGATTTCTAAGCAGGTGGCCCATTACAACGCGATGAATGAGTACCGCACCGGCATTCGGCTCTTCAAGCAAGGCACCATTTTGATGGGGGCCATGGGGCTGCTGTCCTTTGGCTTGATGTGGGTGCTGGCGCCGTGGCTGGCGCTCAACGACCCTGCGCTGACGCAGGTCTACCGGTCGCTGGCCTGGCCGCTGCTGATCATTCCTGTCATGAGTATCATGCGGGGGTTCTTCCAGGGCTATAACGACATGGCGCCGTCTGCGCTGTCGCAGCTGGTTGAGCAGGTGGCACGCGTCATTTACATGCTGGTCATGACTTACGCCATCATGGTGCTGGGCAGTCACAATTACGTGGATGCGGCGTCGCAGTCGACGTTTGCCGCGTTCGTCGGGGCCGTTTTTGGCCTGTTGTTGCTGGTTTTAGTCCTGCTTTCCCGGCGCCAGAAGTATCAGACCTTGGTGGAGGGGTCGACAGATGCCGTGAAGATCTCCACGCCACACATCCTGAAGGAAATTGTGGCGCAGGCGGTGCCGTTCATCATTATTGGGTCCGGTATCAACCTTTACTACTTGTTCGATCAGTACACCTTTAATCCCATGATGGCCAGCCATTGGCGCGCCAGCACGGTCGAACTGAATAGTTTGTTCACGCTGTTTGCCGGGAACGCCAATAAGCTGATCATGATCGTGATCAGCTTGGCGGTCGCCATGTCGTCGACGGTGCTGCCGCTGCTTTCAGGGGCGAAGACGCGTGGGGATAAGCACGCCATCGGCGAACAGGTGACCAATCTGCTTCAGCTGTTCTTCATTGTCATGGTGCCCAGTGCACTGGGGATGGCGGCGGTGGCCAAGCCGCTTTACGTGGTTTTCTATTCTTACGATCAGCTTGGCATTCGGCTGCTGGTGCTTTCTGCGTTTGTGGCGGTGGGCATGGGCTTGTTCACGGTGCTGGCCGCGGCACTGCAAGGACTGTTTCACAACCGCATCGCCATTTACGACATGCTCGTGGGGATGGTCGTGAAGGTCGTCCTGCAGTGGCCGCTGATTTACTTCCTGAATGTCTGGGGGCCATTAGTCGCGACCTTGGCCGGGATGCTGGTGTCCAGCCTGCTCATGATTCACGCGCTGCGTCAGCGTTATCCGGTCCGGCTGCGGCAAACCGGTCGGCGCCTGGTCGGGATCACGCTGTTTTCGGTATTGATGGCAGTCGTTGTGCGGCTGATCGTCTGGCTGGTGGGTCTGGTGATTGCGCCTGAACGCGCAGTCGGTGCGGTGGTTGCCCTGGTGATTGCAGTGCCGGTTGGGGTCGTCATTTACGGCTATGCGCTGCTGAAGACGCGCCTGGCTGACATGGTGCTGGGCGAACGCGTTGGCCGGCTGCGCACGCGCCTGCACATGAGGTAGGCCAATGAGATTAGATCGCTATTTGGCTAATCTTCAGTACGGGACGCGCAGCGACGTCAAAAAAATGATCAAGGCCAATCGGGTCGGCATTGATGGCCAAAAAGTTCGCAATGGCAGTGTGGCTGTCGCGCCCGGTGCGCAGGTGACCGTCGACGGTGAAGTGGTTGGCGGCAGTCTGCAGGTTTACTACTTGATGAATAAGCCCAGCGGGGTCTTAACGGCTAATTCCGACGCGGCCCAGAAAACGGTCCTTGATTTGATTCGCCCGGCCGATAAGCGGCCGGGCCTGTACCCGGTTGGTCGGCTGGATAAGGACACGACCGGCTTGCTGTTACTTACCAATGATGGCGCACTCGGACATGCGCTTTTGGCCCCTAAGCGCCATGTGCCAAAGACCTACCTGGTGACGCTGGCTTCGCCGCTAACGCCTGCGATGGCGCAACAATTGGCACATGGGATCACCTTTCAGGAGTTCACCAGCGCACCTGCGACCGTGGTGGTGCGCCCCGCAAGCGGCCAGCGTCTAATTGAGTTAACGATTCACGAAGGCAAGTTTCATCAGGTGAAGCGGATGCTCAAGGCAGTGGGTAATCAGGTCACTGCCTTGGCACGGGTTCAAATGGGCCCGTTGCAGCTGCCCCCAGACTTAGCGCCTGGGCATTACCGGAGCCTGACGGCTGAGGAGTTGGGCCAGCTGCTCAAGGCAAAAAAATAATCGAACCGCCACCTGGCGATTCGATTATTTTTTCGGCCTTACACCTGCGCTGCGGCAGCGCGCTGCATGTAGTTTGGCAGCTGCTGAATCAGCATCGACGGGAGGACCACGTAATTGGTTTTCGCCAGTTCCTCGGCGATTGCGCTGTGGGCGTAGACCGCTGCTGAGACGACATCGTCGCTCAGGCCGAACTGGGCAATGAAGCCGGCCAGCATGCCAACGAGGGTGTCGCCCATGCCGCCGGTGGCCATTGCAGGGGTGCCCACGGGGTTCTCATAGCTGGCTGTTGGCGTAAATAGTTCGGTGCGGTGTGATTTCACGATCACCGTTCCGGGCAGTTTAGTTGCGGCGGTTTGGTTGGCCAGTGGGGTTTGATCCCGCACGGCAATGCCGGAAAGACGCTGCCATTCCATCTGGTGTGGGGTCCAAACGGTGCGGGCGTGGCTGACAGTGAGTTGGTGCTCGGCAATCAGCGTGATCGCCGAGCCGTCGATGATCAGCGCCTGCGAATCCTTGACGGTTTTCAAGGTGTGGCTCAGGATCGATGCGGCCAGCTCATCGGTGCCTAGGCCGGGGCCAATCGCGACGACGTCCACCGTGCGGATCAAGGCCATCAGCTGCGGATCATCGTAGGGGATGATCATAGCCTCAGGCAGGCGGGCGTGTAAGGCGCTACGGTTGACTGGCGCGGTGGCGACGCTGACCAGGCCGGCACCACAATAGACGGCAGCGCTGGCGGCCATGATTGCGGCCCCACCGAACTGAGCGTTCCCGCCGATGACCAGCACGCGCCCAAAAGTCCCTTTGTGGCTTTCTTGGGGCCGCGGCTGGATGACCCGATTGATCAACGATGCGGAAATCTTCTTCACAGCAATCACCTCATCAGCATTATACCGCACCACTAGGTGGCTTTTTTCCCAAAAGGGGTTGGCAAGACGCCGTTTGATTGATATACTTATTCCTGTTGTTGCCGCAATGGCGGAATTGGCAGACGCGCAGTGTTCAGGTCGCTGTAGGGTTTTCCCTGTGCAGGTTCGACTCCTGTTTGCGGCATCAGGCGACATCGAAGTCGGTCATCGAAAGGTGATCGACTTTTTCTTTTGCGTTTTTATGGGTCACCGGGGTTTGCAGGGGGAAATCATGGCAATCGCAAAAAAGATATTTCAAAGGTTAAATATTGCAAACCATGACTCATTCTAAGAAGCCGGCTGGCCAACTTAGAATCCTTTAATACTTGGCAAACGCCGAGAGACCAGGGACTGGATGCCTCAGAAAACTCCGTTGCAGTGGGCAATTTTGCGCCTGCTTCTGTTCGTCAGTGGTGACTGAGCCCCGGTGTCAGCCAGAATTGTTCAAGAAAAAATCGCATTTGTTCGCGAAAAACCTCCACACATGCTTGACACCCCCCTCTAATCAATTTATAATCTTAGATATTCTCAAGTACGTTAGAGGCGGAATTGGGAACTATCTCATAGGTTGGAGGCTTATGTGTATGAAGATGAATAAGAAACGAGGCGCGGTGGTCGTCGCATTGACGCTGGCCACACTGCTCGCTGCTTGCGGTAATAGCTCAAGTAGCAACAGTTCCTCAAAGAACAGCACTTATAATTATGTGTATTCGACTGATCCGGATAACTTTGATTACTCCGTTACCAGTCGTGCGACCAACAGTAATCACTTGGCCAACTTCGAAGAGCCTTTGATGAGCACTAACAAGTATGGTGAAATCGTCCCAGGTCTGGCAAGTTCTTACAAGGTGACCAATGGCGGCAAGACTTACACTTACACGCTGCGTAAGGGTGTGAAGTGGGTCGATGCCCAAGGCAACACGTATGCCAACGTTAAGCCGCAAGACTTTATCACTGGTATGAAGCACGCCGTTGAAGCAAAGTCCGAAACCTTGTACATCGTTCAAGGCTCCATCAAGGGCTTGGATGATTACGTCAATGGTAAGACCAAAGACTTCAACAAGGTCGGCATCAAGGTTGTTGGCAAGAACAAGATTCAGTACAACTTGAATGAAGCAGAACCATTCTGGAACTCCAAGTTGCAATATGGGATCTTGGAGCCAGTCAACGCGAAGTTCTTGGCTGAAAAGGGCAAGAGCTACGGCCAGCCAAAGGCTAACGCGATTTTGTACGATGGCCCATACCTGCTGAAGAACTTCACTTCGAAGTCTGTCATCGAGTACACGGCTAACCCGAAGTACTGGAACAAGAAGAACGTTCACGTTACGGACGTCAAGGAAACATACAACGACGGGTCAAACCCAGACGCTTTGTACAAGTCCTTCCAGAAGGGTGATTTCTCTCAGGCGCGGGTATACCCGAACCTGCCAGGTTACAAGTCAGTTAACAAGAAGAACGTTGTTTGGGGTCCTCAGGACGCTTCGACGTACAACATGACCTTCAACTTGGACCGTAAGTCATACAACATGACCGATAAGAAGACGGACAAGCAAAAGGCTGACACGAAGAAGGCTGTTTTGAACAAGGACTTCCGTCTGGCGATTCAGTTTGCGTTTAACAAGACCGCGTACAACGCGCAGTCAACTGGTGCCGCTGGTGCGACGAAGTCTCTGCGTAATTCATTCATCCCGCCTACTTTTGTTCAGGCTGACGGTAAGAACATCGGGACCTTCACCCAGACAGATCTGCACGCACTGGGCTCTGAATACAAGTTCATGGATCTGACGGATGCGCAGGATGGCACTTACAACAAGGCTGCTGCCAAGGCTGAATTTGCCAAGGCGAAGAAGGCACTGTCTGCTGAAGGGGTTTCATTCCCAATCAAGCTTGATCTTCCTGAAGAGGAAAAACAGGCGCTGCAGCTGAACCAAGCTAAGTCCTTCAAGAAATCTGTTGAGTCCGTGCTGGGCAAAGACAATGTTGAAATCGACATCATCCAAGCTGCTGAAGACAAGTACTTGGCAGGGACTTACCAAGCTGCAACTGGTGCACAGTCCGACTTTGATATCAGTAACGCTTCCGGCTGGAGTCCTGACTATCAGGATCCTTCCACTTACCTGGATATCTACAAGCCATCTAGTGGTGCGCTGCTGAACACCTTGGGTCTGACGCCTGCTTCTGCTTTGACTTCCGCAGCCGACAAGGCTGATTACGCCAAGGCTGCCAAGGCTGCAGGTCTTGATAAATTTGAGGAATTGACTAACCAAGCCGAGGCCATCACAACTGACACGAATGCTCGTAACAAGGCTTTTGCTAAGGCTGAAGCTTACCTGTTGAGCACTGGCGTTCAAATTCCAATCAATTCTCTGGGCGGTACTCCTTCTGTAACGAAAGTTGTTCCATTTACTGGTTTGAAGTCATGGACTGGTGCAAGTTCATCTCGTTTCGATGGGATGAAGATGCAGTCTAAGCCTGTTACGACTTCGCAGTTCAACAAGGCACTCAAGGCGTGGACCGCAAAGCGCGCTGAAATTGCTAAGGAACAGGACAAGTAAACTAAGCTTTGAGCTGACTCGATAAGCTCTTTGAACTTAGGCGTGTTAAAGGGCTAGCACACTGATAATGTGACTAGCCCTTTTTCTTTAATGAAGATAAGAGGGGGAACCGCACATGAAGAAGTATCTGTTCTTTCGCGTACTTCGTTCAATCGTGAGTATCTTTCTGGTCACGACCCTGACATTCATCCTGATCTACACGATGATCCCACGACGGGACGTGTTCAAGCAGGATCCGATGATCAACAAGTTGTCCTCGAAGCCCGACTCGCTGACTGATTACAAGAATAACGCGTACGAAAAAATGAACTACATGGATTACAAGGACACTAGGTCACTGATCAAGACGGTCGAGAAAGCCGATCCTAAGGTCACAGTGACAGCTGCCCATACCGCCTCCAACCAAGCTGCGTTCGAAAAGTGGACGAAGGCTAATGGTTATACCTTGCACCGCTTTAAGATCAGCAAGGATTACTATGCTACGCGTGATCTGCCAATTTGGGAACGGCTCGGCCGCTTCTATGGCAATATGATCAAAATCGATACCCCGTGGGCCATTCATGACCCGAAAAACCCGAATCTGCCGCGCTACCTGAAGATCAAGCATGATCCTTTGGTTGGCTGGGCTGTCGTTGGTTCGGGGACAAAGTACCGTTACCAGCTTTACTTCAACTCGAAGTTTCCGTACATTCACGAGAACTTCTTGAAGTTCAACCTTGGGACTTCCTATCCAACTTATGCTGGCGAACCTGTCAGTGAAGTGATTGGCGGCGGCCAAGGCCCTGCCGACAGCATCACTAAGACGTTCCCGAACGGTCGTAAGCTCATCACGTCTGATGACGTGTACACACGGGCCTACCAGCCGCGGAAGCACCGCGATCCCGAAGCCTATGAACAGTACAAGGACGATTACACCAGTACCGAGCAACTCAACCGCGATCCTTCAATGGTTGGGACTTCTGTCCGGGCCGGGTTCATCGGGCTGATCATCTCGTACGCCATTGCGATTCCGATGGCCATTTACATGGCGCGGAAAAAAGGCAAGTGGTTCGACCGCGCCGGGACCTTCGTGGTCACCGTGCTGATTGCCGTCCCGAGTCTGGCCTTCATCTACGTCTTCCGTTACTTAGGGGCCACGCTGTTCGGCCTGCCGGATTCATTTCCAACTTTGGGGGCCGAGAACTGGCGTTCTTGGGTTCTGCCTGCGGTGGTCTTAGGGCTGCTGAGCGTTTCCGGGCTGGTGATCTGGTTCCGGCGTTTCATGATCGACCAGCAGAAGTCTGATTACGTGAAATTTGCCAAGGCCAAGGGCCTGAACGAAAGCGAAATTTACACCAAGCATATCTTTAAGAACGCCTCGATTCCAATCGTTCAGGGGATTCCTGGATCTATCATCGGATTGATCGGTGGGGCCACGATGACCGAAGAGATTTTCGCTGCCCCTGGGATGGGGAAGATGCTGCCAGATTCAATTTCTGCGCACAATAACGCGGTCGTTATCGCACTGGTCTTCATCTTCACCACCATTGCTGTTCTCTCCGTTCTGCTTGGCGACATTGCCATGGTCCTAGTTGATCCGCGAATTAAGCTGTCGTCGTCCGACACATCAAAGGGGGAGGAATAGTCAATGGCTGAAAAAGAAACTGCTCAACCAGAAATTCAGGATTCCGACTTTACCCCGGTGGAGATTGATAAGCTTGAAACTGAAAAACTCGATACCGAAAAGTACTCGTATTGGGGTTCTGTCGGCCGTGCGTTTTTCTCCAGCAAGATGACCATTTTCCTATTACTGCTGATGCTGGCAATCCTGTTGATGTCGTTCATTCAGCCGTCATTTTCTGGCTATTCGCTGAACAACGTGTCTAAAATTAACGATTTTGGGGCCCGATACAACTGGCCGAGTGCCAAGTACTGGTTCGGGACCGATGACAATGGGCAATCACTGTTTGATGCGATTTGGGCTGGTGCGAAAATTTCCATCTCGATTTCCGTCATTGCGACGTTGATCACGACGGTTATCGGTGTTGCCGTTGGTGCGGTCTGGGGCACTTCTAAGGGCCTTGATCGCATCATGCTGGAAGTTTACAACGTTATTTCTAACGTGCCTCAGCTTTTGATCATCATGGTTCTGTCCTACTCCTTCGGGGCGGGCTTCTGGAACCTGATTTTCGCGATGACCGTCACCGGGTGGTTAGGCACAGCGTACTTCATCCGGGTCCAGGTCATGATCATGCGCGATCGTGAGTACAACATTGCGTCCAAGACACTGGGCACTGGGCTGGGACGGATGGTTTTACGCAACATCATGCCGTACCTGACATCCGTTATTGTCACCCAAGTCTCGCTGTCCTTGCCGTCCTACATTTCATATGAAGTGTTTCTCTCCTTCTTGGGCGTTGGGCTGTCGGCCAGCACCCCGTCACTGGGCCGGTTAATTTCCAAGTACTCACCATACATGACGAGTTATCCGTACTTGTTCTGGCTGCCGGTGCTTGTGCTGGCGCTGATCGCGGTTTCCCTGTACTTGGTCGGCCAACGGCTGGCTGATGCTTCGGATCCGCGCACACACTTATAAAAGGGGGAGTGACAATGAGTGACGAAAAAGAACCGATTCTGAAAATTGACGACCTCTCTGTTCACTTCCATGTCCGCGGCAAGACGCTCAAGGCAATCCACCATGTCTCGATGGATCTCTACAAGGGTGAAGTACTGGCCATTGTCGGGGAGTCCGGTTCCGGCAAGTCTGTTCTGACCAAAAGCTTTACCGGAATGCTGGAAGAAAACGGTGAGATTGCCGGTGGTACGATTGTGTACAAAGGCAAGCACCTTGAAAAGCTAACGAAAGATAAGCAGTGGGAAGGGATTCGTGGCAATGAAATCGCCACGATTTTCCAGGACCCGATGACATCGCTGGACCCGATCCGGACGATTGGGTCTCAGATTGCCGAAGTCGTGGTCAAGCACCAGGGCAAGTCGAAGGCCGAAGCAAAGCAAATTGCGATTGAGCTGATGAACCGCACAGGCATTCCTAATGCGGCGGCCCGCTACAATGAGTACCCGTTTGAGTATTCTGGCGGCATGCGGCAACGGATCGTCATCGCCGTGGCGCTGGCTTGCCGGCCAGACATTTTGATTTGCGATGAACCGACAACCGCGCTGGATGTCACGATTCAGGCCCAAATCCTCGACTTGATCAAGTCCCTCCAAAAGGAAGACGGTTTTACCACCATTTTCATTACGCATGACCTGGGGGTTGTGGCGTCCATTGCCGACCGCATCGCAGTCATGTATTCCGGCCGCATCATTGAGTACGGCACCTGCGACGAGATCTTCTACGATCCGCGTCACCCGTACACTTGGAGCTTGCTGTCCTCGCTGCCGCAATTGGCCCAAAAGGGTGGTCAGCTGTACTCGATTCCAGGCACGCCGCCAAGTCTGTACAAGGACATTGTCGGCGACGCCTTCGCGCCGCGCGATCCGTGGGCGATGAAGGTTGACTTCAAGGCCGACCCGCCATTCTTCAAGGTTTCCGATACGCATTACGCCAAGACATGGCTCTTGGATCCGCGGGCGCCGAAGACTGAAAAGCCGAAGCTGATTCAAAACCTGCACGAACGGATGGCCGCAACTGTGGCGGAATCCCACTTGGAGAACTTGGATCTGGCGCTCAATGCCAATAAGGAGGATGATGCAGATGGCGAATGATAAAGAAACAATTGTTAGTCTGAAGGATCTGCAGATCTCCTTTGGCTCAGGGAAAGATAAGTTTGTTGCTGTTCAGGATGTCAACTTCGACATTTTCAAGGGTGAGACCTTCTCGCTGGTTGGCGAGTCCGGGTCTGGCAAGACCACCATTGGCCGCGCCATTCTGGGCATTAACCCAACGGAGAAAGGGACCATTACCTTTGAAGGGGAACAGATCAACGGCAAGATCTCTGAAAAGAAGAAGCACTCAATCGAACGCAAGATTCAGATGATCTTCCAGGATCCGTCGGCCTCCCTGAATGACCGGGCCACTGTCGACTACATCATTTCGGAGGGTTTGTACAACTATGGGCTGTTCGATTCCGAAGAGGACCGCGTCAAGAAAGTTCGGACGATGCTTGAGGAAGTTGGGTTGCTGCCAGAGCAGTTGTACCGTTATCCCCATGAATTCTCAGGCGGCCAGCGTCAGCGTATCGGGATCGCCCGCGCGCTGATCATGCAGCCGGACCTCGTGGTGGCCGATGAACCGATTTCCGCGCTGGATGTTTCCATTCGGGCGCAGGTGCTGAACCTGCTGAAGAAGTTCCAGCGTGAACAGGGTGTCACCTACCTGTTCATTGCCCATGACCTGTCTGTTGTCCGGTTCATCTCGGATCGCATTGCGGTCATTCGCGCCGGTCGCATTTTGGAGCTGGCGCCGACTGAAGAGCTGTTCACGAACCCGATTCATCCGTACACCGAAGCACTGCTTTCGGCTGTGCCAGTGCCGGATCCGCAAATTGCCCGCACGCGCAAGTCGTATGTTTACGACCCGAGCATGCACCACTACGAAACCGATAAGCCAAAGTTTGTCGAGATCAAGCCTGGTCACTTCGTTTACTGCAACGAAGAAGAACAGGCCCGTTACACCAAGGAATTGAAAGAACAGGGTCAGATCTAGTCTGCTCCTCTGGTAGGTCGTTCGGCCCCCTCTGGACGGCTTCCCGTAAGTCCCCACTCATCACGAGTGGGGACTTTTTGAATCCGAAAACGGTTGGCAAAGCGTGCCGCGCTTGCTATAATACTAGTTGTTGCTGCCGCAATGGCGGAATTGGCAGACGCGCAGTGTTCAGGTCGCTGTAGGGTTTTCCCTGTGCAGGTTCGACTCCTGTTTGCGGCATCAAAGTTCTTGAACCGGTCATCCCCAGATGGCCGGTTTTTTGTCGTCTAAAATATTTGACAGCCGGGCGATGTGCAGTAAACTGACCTTATGAACATTTCAAGCAGCGCCACGGATCCTTAGTCCTTACTAGGCCTGGGTTCAGTGGCGCTTTTTTCGTGGAGGTGGCAAGGTGTTTAAAATCCTGATGCAAAATATGCATGGCAAGGTGCGCCTGACATTTTTTCTTGCGCCGCTGGTCATGCTGATCGAGGTCTTCTGCGACTTGCAGCAGCCGACGATGATGGCGGACATTGTGGACTCAGGGCTGGCCAAGGGGGACATGCAGTTCGTGATCAAAACGGCGGCCTTGATGCTGATGTTTGCGTTGATCGGCATCTGTGCCGGAGGCGGGTCCGGCGTCTTGGGCAATTATGCCTCACTGCACATGGGGCAGAGCCTGCGCACGAAAATGCTGACCATTGCCTTAAATTCTCGCGCGGCTGGCGGCCTGCCGCCGGCAACTTTGATCACCCGTATCACCAACGACGTGACCCAGATGCAAAATTTGGTGATGATGATGACCCGTGGGATGGTGCGGGCGCCGATGCTGATGCTCGGCGGCGTCGTGATGTCGACGCTGGTGTCGCCGCGCCTGGCGCCGATTTTATTCGTGATCCTGCCAATTCTGCTGGTTTACACGCTGGTCGTGATGCGGCGCAGCCTGCCGTTTTACACGGACATGCAAGGCAAAACCGATGACATGAACCGAGTGATGCGGGAAAATTTGCAAGGCGCTAAGACCATCAAAGCGTTTGTGCTTGAAAATCACCAGCAGGCGCAGTTTACTGAGACCAATAACGCCTTGCTTGACAGCTCCGTGCGGGCTTCCATGGCGACGGTGCCGCTCGCGCCGGTGATTCAATTTTTGCTCAATCTTGGGGTCGTGATCGCGTTGGCGTATGGTGGCACCCTGGACGTCGGTGGGGTGATCCTGGATGGGCAAATCATTGCCTTCATCAATTACATGATTCAGATCACCAACGCGATGGTCATGACGGTGAACATTATCACCGCCTTTTCGCGGGCGATCACATCGGCGACGCGCGTTCAAGCGGTCCTCAGCGAGCAAGTCGGTGAGGTGCAGGTGGGTTCTGCTGCTGACGCGCCACAGGATTCGAGTGTGACGTTTGATCACGTGTCGTTCGGCTACGATCAAAGCAAGCCCATTCTGGATGACATCAGTTTCTCCGTGCCAAGCGGGCAGTGGCTCGGCATTATCGGCACCACTGGTTCCGGCAAGTCGACCTTGATCAACTTGCTGACGCGCGGGTTTGATGATTACACCGGCACTATTAGGATCGGCGGTGTGGACACCCAGCAGCTCGACTTGGCGGCTGTGCACCACAAGGTGACCGTGGCCACTCAGGACGCCATGCTGTTTTCTGGGACGGTGCGGCACAATCTGACCTTTGGTGAAAAAGCAGCCACCGAGGCCGAGCTGGCGGCCGGCGCGCACTTGGCGGACGCAGATGAGTTCATCGAGCCGCTGCCCAAGCGGTATGATGCCCCGGTTGAGCAAGGCGGGAAGAACTTCTCAGGCGGCCAGCGGCAGCGGCTGAACATTGCGCGTGCGGCCGTGCCTGACCCGGATATTCTCGTGTTTGACGACGCGACGAGCGCGGTCGACCAAACCACGAACGCCAGGATTCAGCAGCGGCTGGTCGAGCACCGGCGCGGCCGCACGACGCTGATCATCTCGCAGCGGGTGGCCAACCTGCTGCAATGCGATCAGATCCTGGTGATGCAGGAAGGGCGACTGGCGGCCCGGGGGACCCATCAGGAGCTGCTGGCCAGCTCGCCGTTTTACGCGCAGTTGGTTGAGACTCAGCTGGGAGGAGGGCGTTTTGATGCAAGTGATGAATCGCGGGCCTAGACACAACCTGCACCAGGAAAAGGCCCAAGTCACGGACTGGCAGGCGACGGCGCGGCGGATTTTAGGGTACATTGGGTTTGCGCGCGGCAAGCTGATTATTGTGTTTGTGCTGACCATCTTCACCACCGCGGCGACCATTATTGGCAACCGGGTCAACGGCATTGTCGTCGATCAGTTTCTCAAGGCCAGCAAGTTGCATTTGCTTTATGTCATCTGCTTGGTCCTTGGCGTGATGTACCTGCTCTCGGCGGTGTTCACCTATTTTCAGAATGCGGTGACGGTAAAAGTCGCCCAGAAGGCGTCGGCGGACATTCGCCGTGATATCTTCAGCAATCTCCAGCGCCTGCCGATGCGCTACTTTGACACTCATGACAACGGGGATGTGATGTCGCGGCTGACCAACGACGTGGACAACATCAACACCGCCATGATGCAGACCTTTGTCCAACTTTTTACGGGCATTGTTTCTGTCGTGGGCATGGGGGCAGCGATGCTGGTGCTGTCGCCGCTCCTGACGCTGATCGCGCTGGCCGCCTCGGGGTTGACGTACCTGTTCACCCGCGCTGCGGCTAAGGTCACGCAGAAGGCCTTCATGACGCAGCAGGAGGCACTGGGCGCTTTGAACACGCAGATTGAGGAATCGGTTTCGGGTAAGCAGGTGGTCCAGCTTTTTGACCACGAGGCGGACACGATGGCGACATTTAATCAGACCAATGCGCGATACACGCATGCCGCGTTCATCGCCCAGTCTGTGTCCAGCTTTATCGGGCCGGTGAACAACGGGACCAACAACCTGGCGTACCTTGCCATCACCGCCGCAGGGGCATTTTCGATCCTCACCGGCAGCAGTACGATCACGGTTGGGATCATCTTCACGTTTCTGATCTATCTGCGCAATTTCACCGGGCCGATCAACAATGTCCTGAATTTGATCAACACCCTGCAGCTTTCGCTGGCTTCGGCTGAGCGTGTCTTTGAGGTGATCGATGAGCAGCCGGAGAAAGATGTCCCAGAGGCGGTCTCAGTTAAAACCACCACCGGGCACGTTGAGTTCGAGCACGTTGATTTTGCCTATGAACCGGGCCGCCAGATTTTGCATGACATTAACCTCGTTGCTGAACCTGGCCAGACCATCGCGCTGGTAGGGGCAACCGGCGCGGGCAAGACCACCATCATGAACTTGCTGACCAATCTTTACCCGCTGCAGTCCGGCCGGGTGCTGCTGGACGGTCGCGACGTGACTTTGATTCGGCGTGAGGACCTGCGGCACTTGATCACCGTGGTTCAACAGGAGCCCTACATGTTCCAGCTGTCGATTCGAGAAAACATTCGGCTGGGCCGAGCCGATGCGACCGACGATGACGTGGTGCTGGCGGCGCAGCGCGCCCATGCAGACGGGTTTATCCGCCAGCTGAAGGACAGCTATGATACCGTGCTAGCCGAGAATGCGCACAACATCTCGCAGGGCCAGCGGCAGCTGCTCAGCATTGCCCGTGCCTTCATTGCTGAGGCGCCGGTGCTGGTCTTGGATGAGGCAACGGCATCAATCGATTCCAACACCGAGGCGGATGTTCAGCGGGCCATGACCGGGCTGATGAAAGGCAAGACCAGCTTTGTGATTGCCCACCGGCTGTCTACGATTCGTCACGCTGATCAAATTCTGGTCATTGATGATGGGCGCGTCGTGGAGCGCGGCACGCACGAGGAACTGCTGAAGCGCAACGGGGCGTATG
Organism: Lacticaseibacillus camelliae DSM 22697 = JCM 13995; assembly: GCF_001436615.1. Lineage (NCBI taxonomy): Bacteria > Bacillati > Bacillota > Bacilli > Lactobacillales > Lactobacillaceae > Lacticaseibacillus > Lacticaseibacillus camelliae. Next base: position 85,916 of record NZ_AYZJ01000067.1, on the reverse strand, counting down.
CTGCCTTGTACAACAGTCAGTTCGATCAGCATTAGCAGGCGACTGAGACATTAAGTCGTTTTAGCCTACAAGACAAACACCTCTGCGCCACGATGCGGTTTAAAATCGCGGTGCAGAGGTGTTTGTTTACTCGACTGTTGCGTGATGGAACGCGATTGGGGCATTTATGTCGCGCACTTCACTTGGTGGGGATGACTTGATGCAGGTCGTTGCGATCTTTATCCTGCATAATTGATTTCATATAGCGATGAATACTCGGCACTTGGTCATCCACCTGGTAACCGGTTGTGGCGCGCAGCTTGGCCGCCGCCGCATTGGAAATGTCGTCTTGGCCGGTGAAGAAGCGCCAGTTGAGCTCACCCAAGAATTTAACGCCGGCCTCGCGTTTGCGTTCGCTCATCTGATGGTCAAAGAGGCTGTTTACCGCCAGCGCCTCACCATTTTGCAGGAAGAGCTTCTTCAGGTAGGCCTGGTAGTGCATCAGGTCAGGATTGTGTTTTTGTTTGGCCGTCAGCACGGGCCGGACGTTGACGGCTTGGCGATCATACGTCAACTGGTTCGGCGTCAGCTGCACGACACCATATCCGGCCGGTGAGATCGAAAAGGCCCCATCAACGATTTCCACTGGTTCGGCAGCCGTGCTGCCGCTTTTAATATCCTGGGCGTGAATGTGACCAGAAAAGACAACGGGCACATGGTACTGGGTCAACAACTTGCGAAGCTGCGGGGCGTTATTCAACACGTAGCCGCGGTTGACCATGGCGTTGTGCGTGTACAGATTGTGGTGCATGAAGACCAGGCTGGTGCGGCCGGCCTTCTTGGCGGCCGCCAGCTGACTGCGCAGCCAGCTCATGGTCGCTGGCTTCAACTCGCCTCCGGTGTTGGGATTGCGATTGCTCGGCTGAACGGTGTAAATGTTGGAGTCAAGCATGATCAGCTGATAATCGCGATTCAGCGTCACGGTGTAACTCAGCGAATCCGCATCCTCGCTGGTTTCATTGCGGTAGCCATCGCTAAAAATATTGCGCCAGTCCGTGGGGCTGATGTGGGCCACTCTGAGTTGCCGGTTGCCCTGATACTTGCGCGCCCAGCCGTCGTAGATGTCATGGTTACCAGGCGTGACCAGAACGTGGATGCCCGCTTTTTGCAAGGGGGCCAGCCGCTTTGCGAGGCTTTGCGCACTGGCCTTGGCCCCGTTGAAGGTGACGTCACCGGTAATGATCACGGCAGTGGGACGCGGCCGGGCGGTCAGCGCCTCGTGCACCAGTGCGCGAATGGCCACCGGCTGGTAGTCAACGTCTTTGCCCGCGGCGCTGCGGGCAATCTCGCGGTAGGCCGCCTGGTGATCATGCAGGGCCGGCGCGATGAAATGCGAGTCTGACAGCACCCAGAAGCTTGGTGTGCGACTTTGGGTGAGCACCTTGGCCGCAGTGCGCTGCGGGGTCGCCAGGGTCAGCCCCCACGCCAGCAGGCTCATTGCGAGCAATGCACTCAAGATTTTGCCAAACCACTTCATCCGCGACCCCACCTTAGATATATTCGTTAAATTGATTGTACCGCAGTTAGTCGTGTATTGCCGATGCGTTTCCGGTGTGAGACGGCGTAATCTTTGACTGGAGGTGAGGGGCATGCTAGTTGCGTTGAATGAGGCAGATGAGCTGGTGACGCTGCGCAGCCACGAGCAGGCGAAAGGGCTTAGCGGTCAGCGCTTTCGCTGTCCGGCGTGTCGAGGCGAGCTGCGAATCAAAAACGGGGCCCAACTGATCGCGCACTTTGCGCACAAGGACAACGCCTGCAAAACGTCAAGTGAGCCGGAAAGTGAGACCCACCTGGCCGGCAAATGGTGGCTGGCCAAGTTTGGGGCGCAGATCGGCGAGACGGTGACGCTGGAGACTTATTATCCTGAGATTCAGCAGCGCGCCGATGTCGTCTGGGAGCACCAGGGCAGGCAGCGCATTTTGGAGTTTCAGTGCAGTGGGATCAGCCCGGAGCGGATTAAAGCGCGGACGGATGGCTATCAGTCACTAAACTTAGAGGTGATTTGGATCGCGGGGCCGCAGTATCTGACCCGTTGGCCCGGCAGCAAGCAGGCAAGGTTTCTGCGGTGGGGCAAGGACATGGGATTTCATCTTTGGCAGCTGGACCCGGCCAAGCAAGCGATGACACTCTTGCAGCTGACAAGCCAAGCCATCGTTGAAACCGAGTATCGCCAGGGCCTGCCGACCAGGAGACAGACGCGAGTGTACGTTGAGCCGCTCGCCAGTCGCGCCAAGGCGATTCAGGCCGCGCTTGTTCACCGTGCACCGGCCGTGATGCAGTTGCAGGCGCGCGCCAGCGGCCAAGGCCTAAACTTGGCGGGCGCGCCTTGGCTCATGCATCAAGCGCTGCGGCATTTACCAGGTCTTGATGCCCCGGAGTGGGCCATCCGCGCCGCGTGGCTGCTTCGGTTTCAGCATCAGCCCATTGAAAAAGCCGCCGAGGCGGCTTTCTGGCAGCAGTATTCAAGCGTGCGCGCCCCGCAGCTGCCTGAGGGCCTGCTGCAGGCGGCAGTGCGGCGGCAATGGCTGGCCGTGTTGACAACTGGGGGGTATTTACAGGAAAGCGCCACTGGCTGGCAGTGGCGCCGCGTGCCGCGGTGGTACGACACAGTCGATGAAAAGTTACAGGCGCTCGGCCAGGCCGGCCTCAGCTAAGTCCAGGCTTTGGGCAACGGCGTGCTCAACCAGGGCGCCTTGGTAAGTATTGATCCCAGTGAACACCATGTTGTCGGCTTTGGCGGCTTTGGCCAGCCCCAGGCTGGCGATCTTGAGCCCCGCCGGGGTCGTGACCGCCGTTAAAGCTTCGGTGGCTGTCCGCGGCACGGCCCCTGGAATATTGGCCACAGCGTAATGAATGACGCCGTGTTTAACATAGGTGGGGTGGTCGAAGTCGGTCGCGTGATCTGACGTGGCAAAGATGCCGCCTTGATCGATCGGAATGTCGACGACGACCGAGCCGGGCTGCATGCTGGCCACCATTTCTTCGGTCACGATTTTCGGCGCCTTGGCGCCTGGGATCAGCACCGCCCCGATGGCCAGATCTGCAGTGGGGAGAATGGCGCTGAGATTAGCCGGCGTCGAGAACAGCGTTTCGATTTGACCATCAAAGTCGGTGTCGAGTTTGGCAAGGACATGGGCGTTGATGTCCATGACGGTGACCCGTGCGCCCAAGCCAAGCGCGGTGCGCGCCGCATTTTCACCGACAACGCCGCCGCCGATGACCACGACATGGGCTTTCGGCACACCAGGGACACTGGTTAGCAGGATTCCCTTGCCGCCGTTTTGATTCTGCAGGCATTCCGCCCCAACAAGCACCGCCATCCGTCCCGCCACTTGGCTCATCGGGGCCAGCGCGGGGAGGTCATCTGCCGGCCCCACCATGGTTTCGTAACCGATGCCGGTCACCCCGGCTTTGAGCAGTGCCAAGGTCAACTCACGGTTTGCGGCCAAGTGCAGGTAGGTGTAAAGAATGAGCCCTTGCCGAAAGAAGTGATACTCGGCCGGCAGGGGTTCTTTCACCTTGATCACCATTTCTGCTGCCCAGGTGGTACTGGCATCGGTCATCGTGGCACCGGCCGCCTCATAGGCTTCGTCGGCATAGCCAGCGGCGAAACCGGCATCGTGTTCCACGGCGACGGGGTGACCGGCGGCGACAAAACTCTGCACGCCGCTGGGGGTCAGGGCAACACGATTTTCATTGTTCTTGAGTTCTTTGGGGATTCCAATTTTCATGAGTTCATCTCCTTGCTGATATGAGTTAATGATACGCGCCTGCCTGCAGCAAAAGCGAGAAAGCGGTTACGCTGTCAAGCAAAAAAAACGGCCAGGCAATTGCCTGGCCGTTTGGTCACTGCAAAACGTGGAATAAGTCTTTTGAGGGTTGAATCTCTGGCTGAGTGATAATTTTTTGCACGACGCTCTTAAACCGTTCGTAGGATTTCAGGTTGCCCAGGCGCAGCCCATCGCCGGCACTTGCGCTGTTCATGATCACCACCGCCGGCGTCTTGGTGATCCCCATCTCGACGGCAATCGCTTGATCGGAGGCGAGACAGTGGTGCATTTCTTCGCGGCGCCGATCATCACGAAACGCGTCGAGGTCGAACCCGACCGCCTCGAGGCACTCATAGGCCGTCTCCTGGTCGTAAGGGGCAACTGGAATCGTCATGTGGGCCTGTTCCATGATCAGCAGCTTGCGTGCCTTTTGATTGCCCTGAAACTGGGCTGCCTTGTAGTCCACAGCCAATTGGTAGGCCGTGTCAAACAACTGGTTGCGAAGGGCCAGATTGTGCGAATCCAAATGGGCATCGGCCATGTACTGGTCGATGACTTTAAAGTTGACCAGCGGAACGAAGCGGAGGCTGATCTTTTGCGTCAACTCACTGGAAAGACGCTGGACGATCAGTTCTGCTTCACGGCAGCGGCTGCCAATGGGGTTGATGAACAAGAAAAGTTCTAACACGGCGAATCCTCCAGTTTGGGCTAATAAGCAACGGGTTAAGGTTTGACCAACCTTTGCACCGACTGTCGGTGCCTATTGTTTATCCTTACCTTACCAGAAATCTTATCAAAGACAATTAATCAGCTTGTGAAATATTCACGTTGGCATACGCCCGCCGAACTTTGTTTTGCACGGGCTGCAAGGCGATTGCAAACTGCTTGGTCGTTTGATCCCAGTAACGCTGGGCGGCTGCTGGGTCGGTGTACTCCAGCTCCAGCTCCCAGTCCCGCTTGCCGTTTGGGTACAGCGTTTCATCTAAGGTCAGCTTTCCGGCAGAAACATCGAGTAAGCGCCGCCAGGTGGTGGCCGCGGCAAATTGCTGAAGGTTGTCTGGCAGGATCTGCTGGCTCGCTAAATACTCGCGAATCTGGCCGTGGGTGGCGACGCTGTTGGCCCGGATCAGCTGGCGCGCTTCACTGACGGTCAGAGGGTCAGTCATTTCCTCAAGCAGGCGGTCGGGCCCTTTGGGGAGCTTTAGCGTTTCCTCAGCCCGCGTGTTAAAGAGCCGGATGCGCAGGCCCAGGCCAGCTTTGTGCAAGCGAAAATCGGCCGTGTCATAGTAGGTATTGGCTTGACCGAATGCCGGGGCAAAGGGCAGTGCGGCCTGCAAGGCGGCAGCTTGGTCAGCTGTGATCAGGGTTTTGAACTCTTGCTCGGATTGGATACTCATACAATTCACCTCGGTAATAGTATACAGCTACTCTTCTGGCCGGTGGGTGGCAGGCGGCGCATTTATGGTAAAATGAAACAGAATCAGAGTGGAGGCTTTGGCATGCAGCGCGATTGGGATACTTTTTTGATGCCATACGAGCAGGCAGTGAAGGAACTTAAAATTAAATTTCGCGGTATGCGCAGCCAATTCCTTCAGGAAAGCCGTCATTCCCCGATTGAAATTGTCACCGGCCGCGTCAAACCGGTGGATTCGATCATCGAAAAACAGTCGCGAAGGTACATCTCGGATGCCTTGCTTGAACAGGACATGCAGGATATCGCCGGGCTGCGGATCCAGTGCCAGTTTGTCGAGGATATTTACGCCGTCGTGGATCTGATCCACCAGCGCACGGACATGAAGGTCGTCGAGGAGCGGGACTACGTGACCAACGTGAAGCCATCGGGTTACCGGAGCTATCACGTGGTCATTGAGTATCCGGTCCAAATGGTGGAAGGCGAGAAAAAGCTGCTGGCCGAGATCCAGATCCGGACCATGGCGATGAACTTCTGGGCCACCATTGAACACTCGCTGAACTACAAATACCAAGGGGAGTTCCCCGATGCGCTGAAAGAGCGGCTCAAACGCGCGGCCCAGGCCTCGGCGCTGCTTGATAACGAAATGTCCGAGATCCGTGAAGAAATTCAGGAGGCGCAGCGCCTGTTTTCCTACGGCAAAGGGCAGAATATGCCGCGGCGGTTGGATGAACCGGATTCTTCCCATGATAACGACGCTGACGGTAAGCAAAGGATGAATGACGATGCGCATAGCGATCCAAGCAAATAATAACGCGAGTTCTCAGGCGGCCCGGCAAAAACTGATCAAGGGGCTGAAACAGGCTAATTTTGAGGTGGACGTGCCGCATCCGGAAGTCGTCATCACCATTGGCGGGGATGGCACCCTGCTTTCGGCGTTCCATCGCTACGCCGCGGTGCTGGATGAGGTCCGATTCATCGGGGTCCACACTGGCCACCTGGGATTCTACACCGACTGGCGTGACTACGAGACGGATGAGCTGATTGCGGCCCTTAAGCGGGATTCTGGGGAAAGTACCAGTTACCCACTGCTGGATGTGCTGGTCGACTACGAAGACGGGACGACTGCGCACTTTTTAGCGCTGAATGAAGCCACGTTGAAGGGCACGAGCGGCACCATGCGCACTGATGTTTACGTCAAGGAGAATTTTTTTGAAAGCTTTCGCGGCGATGGGCTGTGCGTGGCCACCCCGACAGGGTCGACGGCTTATTCCAAGTCCAATGGGGGCGCGGTGATCCACCCTCGGCTGGCTGCCCTGCAAATGACGGAGATCGCCTCGATCAACAACCGCGTGTTCCGCACGCTGGCGGCCCCGATGATCCTGGCGCCAGACGAATGGGTGTCCTTGCGGCCGGAGCCGTTTCAGGAGTATGTGATGTCGATTGATCAGTTCACGGCCAAGCCGGCCATGATCAACGCGATCCGGTTCAAAGTGGCAAGTGAAAAAATCCGCTTTGCCAGTTATCGGCACATGCACTTCTGGGACCGCGTTGAGGACGCCTTCATCGGGGAGAAGAAACCGGATGCGCTTTAAGTGGACTTATCAAGGGCCGCGAGTCAGCCTGCAGACGTTCTTGCGGCACCAAGGGTTTTCACAGGCTCAGCTCAAACAGTTGAAGTTTCATGGCGGTTTTGTGTTTGTGAACAAAAGACAACGCAACACCGCTTTTACTTTGCGGCCGGGTGATGTGATCTTTTTACAAACCGCGCCGGAAGTAGCCGCGGACGCGGTGGTGCCATTCGCCGCGCCGCTTGCGATCGTTTACGAGGATGAATACCTAATGGTGGTCAACAAACCCGCCGGGGTCCCCTCTATTCCAGATGTCGGCAAAAGTCCGGACACGATGGCCAACCGGGTGAAAGCTTACCTGCTAAAGACGCATGCGGAAAGCACGGCGATTCACGTGGTGACGCGGCTGGACCGTGACACCAGCGGGCTGATGCTATTTGCCAAAAGTGGGCTGATCCACAGCCTGCTGGACGCCGAGCTGCACACAGACGACCTGCAGAAGGAATACTTGGCGCTGGTCGCCGGCGCGAGGAAACTGCCGCGGCACGGCTGGTTGGTGCTGCCGATTGGCCATGGCCCTGAGTTTTACATGAAGCGCGCCGTTGTGCCATCGGGAAAGCGTTCGGTCACGGAGTTTGAGACGCTGGCGCAAAACAGGCGCGGCAGTCTGGTGCGCGTGCAGCTGCACACCGGCCGGACGCACCAGATCCGCGTGCATTTTGCCGCCATTGGTCATCCGTTGTTCGGGGACGATCTCTATGGCGGGCCGGCCGCTGGGCTGAACCGCCAGGCGCTGCACTGCTCCCATCTCCATTTCTGGCACCCCATCCTGAAAAAGCCGCTGGAGTTGACGGCACCGCTGCCGAACGATATGTTATCTTTGGAGAACGAGTTGGGCCTGGCCCAAAAATAATGAGGATGTGGGAAAGATGTACCAACTATTGACCGATTCTGCGTGCGATTTGCCGCGTCAGACCCTGGCAGATGCGAATGTTAACTTCGTGTCCTTTCACTTCAATGTTGAAGGCCAGGATCTGACGGATGACATGGGGGGCTCGTACGAGCTAAAAGACTTTTTTGCGAAAATCAAAAATGGCGTGATGCCGTCCACTTCGGCCATCAATGTTGGCGAGTATGTCGACTTTTTCACGCCATACGCCAAGGCGGGAACGCCGGTCGCCTACATTGCGTTTTCGAGCGGTCTGAGCAGTTCCTTTGAGGCGGCGACCGAGGCCAAGGCCATGGTGCTGGAGAAGTATCCTGAGGCGCAAATCGCGCTGGTGGACACCCTGGCAGCCTCTGAGGGGGAGGGGCGCATGGTGCTTGAAGCCATCCGGCTGCAAAAAGAAGGCAAGACCCTGGCGGAGCTGGTGGCTTGGTTCGAAGAGAATCGGCTGCGCCTTCAGGAATGGTTTACTGTCGATTCGTTGGATTATTTGTATCACGGCGGCCGTGTGTCACGCACATCGGCAGCGCTGGGGACGCTGCTCAACATCAAGCCGATCATGGACGTGGATACTCTGGGCCGGCTGCGTGTAGACGGTAAGGTGCGGGCTCGCAAGCGGTCGCTGACCACGCTTGGAGACAAGATGCTGGCGGCGCTGCCAAGCGATCCGCAGCAGCCCATCCTGATTGCCACTTCCGGGGACTACGAGGCGGCCAACCAGGTCCGAGATTACATTTTGGCTAAAGCGCCAGCCGCGAACGTGACGGTGGGCGATATCGGGCTCACGATTGCCAGCCACACCGGTTTCGGCTGCGTGGCGGCGTTCGTCATGGGGACGGACAAACGGCAGTAAGAAATCAAAAAGGCGACTGCCAGCCAATCGAGTCAAGATTGGCTGGCAGTCGCCTTTTGTGTGGTCAGACACTCAGCTCAAACGCAAAGCTGGTCGTCGCCGGCCACGGCTTGTCATCGCTGGCAAAAAAGCCGTGCAGTTGCAGCTGCTTTGCTGCCTTGGTCAGCGCGAACCCACGCGGGCCTTGGTTGCTGAGGGCAGGGCTGGCAACAAAAACGTTGCCGGCCGGTTGATCGCCCCATTGTAGTCTCAGGAAGGCCGCGGCGGCAAGGGGCACCAAGCCCAGGCCGTAGTGCTGGGCCGTTTGAAAAATGTGCGGCAGGGTGCTGCCTTGGCTCAACCCTAGGTCACGCGCGCGGATCAGCCCCAGACGGATCGGGTAGGGCCGCTCACCTGGGTAAACGGGCATGGTCTGGAGGAGCCGCTCGGCAGCCTGGTCGGTTTGGACGTGCCGCTCGCGCAGCGCGTTGACCAGCGCCGCCCGGGTCATGCCGCCGCCGCTCAGCTGAATGGTCGTAAATTGGGGATCCATTTGCCGCCTCCTGCAAAACGCCGTGAGGATCATCCTCGCGGCGTTGACTGTTACTTGAAAGTGACCACCTTGGTGCCATGGGCCTGCTTGACGCCGATGGCTGCGGTGATTTCATCGACATTAGCCGCAGTCACGCCGCCGCCGGGCAGGATCTCAAGCTTGCCCGCAGCCATTTTCACGAGCTCCTGCAGGTGAGGCACCGTTTGGGCAATGGGCACACTCAGCGGGCCGCCGTGAGTCAGGATGCGGCTCACGTCATGGGCGGCCAGCCAGTCAATGGCGGCCTGTTGACGCGCTGCCGGGATCTCGTCGAACGCCATGTGCATAACGACGTTCATTCCGCCAGCGGCGCCGATCAGGTTTTCCATCGCCTCTTCGTCCAACCAGTGGTCTTTCGTCAAGGCCCCAAAGGCCACGCCGTCCGCGCCGAGTTCCTGGGCGACAAACAGGTCAGCCTCCATGATTTTCAGCTCGGTGTCCGTGTAGACAAAGTTGCCGCTGCGTGGCCGAATCATGCAGACGATCCCGGCATCGTGCTCGTGGACGTAGCGAATGGCTTCAGCCATGACCCCGCGCGAAACGGTCGTGCCGCCAACGGTGAGGTTGTCGTTCAACTCAATGCGGTTGGCACCGGCGCGCAAGGCCGCCGGAATGTCAGTAAAGTTTTCAACACAAGCTTCTTTTAACAGCATGAGAACCTCCTAGATGAATAAGACTAGCAGTACCACTAAGCCCAAGGCGATGCGGTACCAGCCAAACGGCTTGAAATCGTGCGTCTGCACAAACTTAAGCAGCCACTTGATGGCCACAATGGCGACCAGGAACGAGACAAGCATACCAGTCAGCAAAATGCCCCACTGTAAGCCGGTGAAGACGTTGCCCTTCATCAGGTAGGAGCCGATTTTCAAAATCGAGACGCCGACCATGGTCGGGATCGCCAGGAAAAATGAGAATTCTGTCGCGACGTAGCGGCTGGCCCCAAGGATGATGGCCCCAAGGATCGTTGCCCCAGAGCGGCTGGTCCCCGGAACGATTGAGAGGGCTTGGAACAGCCCAATGAACAGCGCGGTTTGAAAGCTGATGTCCGCCAGCGTAGTGATTTTAGGTGAGCGGTCCTTGAAGTAGTTCTCGATGATGATGAACAAGATCCCGTACAGGATCAGCATCGAGGCGACCACGATCGGCTTGTGTAAGTGCGCGTCCATGAAGTCGTTCAGCGGCAGGCCGATGATGACCGAAGGCAGGACGGCCACAATGACCTTAAACCACAGCGTCCAAGTCGCGGCACGCTCCGGTTTTGATTTGCTGGGTGCCCAAGGGTTGAGCTTGTTGAAGTACAGCAGCACCACCGCCAGGATCGCCCCAAACTGGATCACGTACTCGAACATGGCCATGAAGGCCGGGCTTTGATTGATTTTGACGATTTGATCGACCAGGTCAATGTGGCCGGTGGAGCTGATCGGCAGGAACTCGGTCAGGCCTTCAACAATCCCGATGATTGCTGCTTTAATGATATCTAACATATTATCCTCCTCAAAGTTGCCAATGGGTCAAGTATACCGGACTCACCAATTATGGCTAGGCGGAAAAGGAAAAATTTCGGTAAAGCCTGACTTCCCACAGTAAAACAGCGCGCCGTGTGGGCACGCTGTGAGACTTTAGGCGTTACGCTTTGAGGAAGACCACATTGACAGATTCTGGGGCGACAATATCCTTTTGGACCATCGTCAGCTTGCCGGAGCCGCTGTCGCGCTGATACAGCGTTGCGTTGCTGGTATTCTGGTTGACCGCCAGCAGGTAGTTTTCGGTGAGATCAAGATTGGCATCGCGCGGGAAGTCGCCTTCCGTTGAAATCTGCTGCACTTCGGTCAGCTCTAGGCCATCTTCTGAGACCGCGTAAACGGTGACGCTGTTGTAGCCGCGGTTGGTCACGTAGATAAACCGGGAGTCCGCGCTGATGCGAATGGCTGCGGCGCCGTTGTGCTTAGTCCAGTCGGCCGGAATGGTCTTCTGGGTCTGACCTTGGGTGAACCCGCCGGTGGCCTGATCGTACTGCAAGACGGTGATCTGACTGGAAAGCTCACCCAGTAGGTAGGCAATCGGTTTGTCGTGATGGAACACCAGGTGGCGCGGCCCGAACCCAGGGGCCAGCTTGAGGATCGCCGGCGTGCCGAGTTTGCCTGCTTCGTCAAGCGGGTAGGTGTAGACCTCGTCCGTCCCCAAATCGATGACCGCGAGGCGCCTGTCAGGGGTCAGACCGGCAAAGTGGACGTGGCTGGCATCCTGTTCAGGCAGTGGGCCATGGCCATGGTGCCGGGCAACATCGGTCGGCGTGAGGGTGCGGTCGGGGTTGATTTTATAGACATTGACGCGGCCTTCGTGGTAATTCGCGGCAAAGACGAGCTGCCGCTTTTCGTCAATCGACACATGGGCGGGACTCGTACCCGGTTCCAGCACGGTGTTGAGCAGCTGCGGTGGGGTCTGGTTCAGGTCAAAGGCTGCTAAACCGCCTTTGCCATCCGCGGCGTCAACGACATACGCCGCATTCGCCTTGGAGACGGCCAGGTAAGTGGGCGAGCCAATGCCGGTGATGTACGGCTCGGCTTCACTCATGGTGCCCGTTTCCGAATCGAAGGTCGCGCGGTAAACGCCTTGGCCTTCGTGTTTGGTGTAACCACCAAGTAAAACAGTTTCTTTCAATGTATTGCCTCCTTGGTTAGATACGTACCCGACCATTATAGCAGAAACCGGATACAGCTTCGAAACACACAACCGCCTGCCGAGGACGGCAGGCGGTTGTGAGGGCGAAGTTAGTACTGATCACCGTTAAAAATCGAGTTTTTCACGATCACGTAATCGACGGCCTTAAGCGCGCCGATGTCGCGACCACCCGCGTAGGAAACTGCTGACTGGAGGTCTTCTTGCATTTCGACCAACGTGTCTTTGATTGAGCCCTTGACCGGCAGCAGGATTTTCTTGCCTTCAACGTTGTGGTGGGTGCCTTTTTGGTATTCAGAGGCGGAGCCGTAATATTCCTGGTATTCTTTGCCGTCTTTGACAATGTGCTTGCCTGGCGTTTCTTTGTGCCCGGCAAATAGTGAGCCGATCATGCACATCGTCGCCCCAAAGCGAATACTTTTGGCGATGTCGCCATTGTTGCGGATGCCGCCGTCGGTGATTATCGGCTTGCGCGCGGCCTTGGCGCACCATCTCAGCGCAGCCAGTTGCCAGCCGCCAGTCCCAAAGCCCGTCTTGAGCTTGGTGATGCAAACCTTGCCTGGGCCAATGCCGACCTTGGTGGCGTCAGCCCCTGCGTTTTCCAAATCGCGGACCGCTTGGGGCGTGCCGACGTTGCCTGCGATCACAAAACTGCCTGGCAGGTATTTTTTGATGTGGCGGATCATGTCCATCACAATGTCGGAATGCCCGTGAGCGATGTCGATCGTGATGTATTCAGGCACCAGCTGAGCGCCGGCAAGCGATTTGATGAAGGCGAACTCCTCGTCCTTCACCCCCACGGATATCGAGGCAAACAGGCCGGCCTCGTGCATGTCGCGGACAAACTGTTCTCGCGTTTCCGGATTAAACCGGTGCATCACGTAGAAGTAACCGTTGGCGGCGAGCCACTTGGCCAGCGGTGCGTCAATAATGGTTTGCATATTCGCAGGGACGACTGGCAATTTAAATTTGCGGCCGCCGAACTCAACGCTGGTATCCACTTCCTTGCGTGAGCGCACCACGCATTTATTTGGAATCAGCTGAATATCTTCGTAATCAAAAATTTCCATGCTTATCGTCCTTTCACCACATCGAGAACTCGTGTGACCTTTGCCACACCACGCGCTAATATACGGTAAGCGTTCGGAAATGTCAACTTATTCTCAAAAATAATATTTTAATGTTCGATACGTTCCGAACAATGCCTCGGACGGGGAAAAGAAAACCCTCGCCGCGGCGAGGGTCATGTGTTAGAAGTACCGATTTTTCCAGAACTGCAGGCCGATGAGGACCGAGATGATCAAAGAGATGATGATGGTGATGATCCAAGAGATATGCATCCCCGCCCAGGGTAAGTCCATATTCATGCCGTAGAACGAGAACACCAGCGTGGGAATGGTCAAGATGATGGAGTAAGAGGTGAGAAACTTCATGACTCCATTCATGTTGTTGTTAATGATGTTGGAGTAGGTGTCTGTGGTTTCGCTGATGATCGAATTCGAGATCTGTGCCATTTCAATTCCTTGCTGGTTTTCGATCAGGATATCATCCAGCAGGTCAGTGCCTTCCTCGTCCAGCTGCAAGGGATCCGTGCGTTCGAGCTGCTGCAGCACGTTGCGATCGGTGCGCAAGCTCATCATGAAGTACACCAAGCCGCGCTGAATTCCCATTAACCCGTAAAGCTCCTCGTTGCGCAGACTAGATTGCAGTTTTGCTTCCAAGCTCTCGCGCGCCTTGTTGATGTCCCGCAAGTACGTCAGGTAGGCTGCCGTTGCGCGGTACATCATTTGCAACGCGGCGTGATTTTGACGTCGGGGGTCAAAGTCAGGCACCCGATTTTCGGCAAACAGCGAAAGTAGCGGCTGGGTCTGCGTATCGATCGTGATCAGGGCGGTTGCGGTGATAATAATGGCCAGCGGGATTGTTTTGTAGGTGACACGCTTTTTCGGGTCCAGCGTCGCCACGGGCATATCAAAAATAAGCAGGTGCACGTTCACGTCCGCATCGTATTCGTAGCGGGCGCCTTCGTCGGGATCCAAGCCGTAGAGCAGAAAGTCTTCCGGCACGCGGGTCTTTTTTTCCAGCGTGGACAGCTCGTCTTTGCTGGGCGCAGTCACGTTGATCCAAACCCCGGGTTCGATTTTGGCTTGTGGCTTCACGCCGCCTTTTGTATCATCGAATTTGTAAACAGAAAGCATGATGACCTCCGCAGACTTTTTCTTAAGTGTACTATAAAACTGTGAGAGTTCGCGGGAAAGGGATGCGCGATGCGAAAAATTGAGGAAAAAGCCAAGGTGATGGCCCAACTGGCAGTGTTTGCTTGTCCAGTTTGCGGCGAGCCGCTGAGTGTGAGTGGGACCAGTTTGCTGTGTCCGAATGGGCACCGGTACGATTTGGCCAAAAAAGGGACGGTCAATTTTCTGGCGAAGCCGAGTCCGACGGAGTACGATACGCCAATGCTGGAGGCCCGGCGGCGCGTCCTACAGGCGGGCTTCTTTGCGCCATTCATCGAGGCCATTGGCAGCCGGCTTGGCGCTGGCGAGACGGTGCTCGACGTCGGTTGCGGGGAAGGCACGCCGACTGCGGCGCTGGCGCAAAGCGGTGCCCTGGCGGTGGGCTTTGACATTTCGGCCCCTGCGATCGCGCTGGCGGGGCGGCTGGCGACCAGCGCGGTGTTTTGTGTCGCGGATCTTGCTCGGCTGCCCTTCCAAGATGACAGTTTTGCCGCAGTGGTCGACTTGTTCTCGCCAGGCGCGTACCACGAATTCGATCGGGTCCTTCGCCCGGGCGGTCGGTTGTTCAAAGTCATTCCGGCGGCAGGCTACCTGCGCGAGCTGCGGCAGGGGCTTTATGCCGGCACGGCCAAGGCTGAATACAGCAACCAACCGGTGCTTGACCGGTTTTTGGCCGCGTATCCTGGTGCGGTCCAGACGCCGCTGACGTATGACTTTCCGGTGACGGCTGCTCAGTTCAGCGATGTCATGAAAATGACCCCGCTGACGTGGCAGGCTGACGCGGCGAAGCGGGCGGCAATGCTTCAGTCGCCGCCGACCAGTATTCACGTGGACGTGTGTTTACTCGAGGCGTCCCGTTAAATGTGAAAACGCTAAGGTTTGGCGCGGTGAAAGCGCTAAATATCAGGCGAGGGCTTGCAAGGTCTAGGCATCGGTGTTAAATTACTCTTAAGCATTTTTATTTCTGGCTTTTATCAGGGCTTGCTTTTGGGAAATTGATAAAAGTTAGCGATGAAAAATTTAACTAACGTACCGTCTCGCCGTGCAGTCACCGAGGTGGTGCGTTTTTTTGTGGAGGTAAGTTAAAATGACCAATCATATTGTGTTGTACCAACCGCTGATCCCGGCCAATACGGGAAACATTGCGCGGACCGCGGCTGCCACCGACAGCGTGCTGGATCTGATCAAACCGCTGGGGTTTTCGGTAGATGACAAGCACCTCAAGCGCGCCGGCCTCGACTACTGGGCCTCGGTGAAGATCGTGTACCACGAGTCGCTTGAGGCGTTCATGGCCACTGTGAAAGCTCCCCAGTATCTTTACCTGGTGTCAAAGTTTGCCGAGCAGACCTATTCCGACGTCGATTACAGCGACGCTGCGGTTGATCACTACTTCATGTTCGGCAAGGAGACGACTGGTCTGCCGGAGCCCTTCATGCGCGCTAATCCGGAAAAGGCGGTCAGGATCCCGATGACGGACAAGGTGCGGGCGTTGAACCTATCTAACTGTGCCGCCTTGGTGATTTATGAGGCCCTGCGCCAGCAAAACTTTGCCGGGCTGGAGCGCAGCCATGTCTATCCGCACGATAAGCTGAAGTAAAGGCGAACGGCGCCGCTTTTTTTCTATTCAAGGCGCCTCGTGTATAATGAGGCTTAGATTCTAAGGAGGCAATTCATGGCGCAGCGGCGGACGAGCAGCAAGCGAAAATCACCAACCAAGCGTAAGCCCCGCACCCGTAAAGTCGACCACACACTCAACTGGGTCGGTTGCGGGCTGTTTGTGGTGGCCGCGTTGGCGTTCTTTAAACTCGGCATTATCGGGACGTTTCTGGCCAACTGTTTTCGGTTGGTGATTGGGGATGCGTACCTTGTCGGGGCGGCACTGGTGGTGCTTTATGGCGCTTGGCTGATTGTTTCCGGCAAGGCGCTGCGGCCGACCGCGCGGCTGAGTTGGGGCGCCGGGCTCATCACGCTTGGCGGGTTGGGGGTCATGTCGGGCCGGGCGATGGCGGCCCAAAGTGTCCATGCCCACTTTTTCCTTGCAACGTGGCGGCTGTTGCAAGGGGATTTTGCCTTGCAAGCAACCACCTCGCGAGTCGGCGGGGGATTGATTGGCGCCGGTTTGCTCAATCTTTTTGCGCCGCTGCTGGCAGAAATTGGCGCGATGATTTTATTCTGGGTGCTCATCTTGATCGGCGTCGCCGCACTGGCCGGCGTTAAACCAGCGCAAGTGTTTGCGGCGGGGCACTGGTTGGCCGCCAAGCTCAGCGAAGCAGTCGCCGGCTTGCGCAACCAGTTCGACCAAGGCCGAGACCTTCGCACCGCCAAGCACACCGCCAAGAAAGAAGCGACTGAGGCGGCATCCAAGCCGGCTCACATGAATGCCGCAACTGAGCCTGCACCTCAATCGAGCACTGAGCCCGCCAAAGACTTGCCCAAGCCGGTGGCCGAGCGGCAGCAAGAAATCAAAATCAATGTGCCTCATTCGGAAGCCGCGCAAACAGAGCTGTTGGCTGATGAAAAAAGCAAAGCGGCAGACGCCGAGCAGCCGCTGGACACCAGCGCAAGCGCTGGCGACGATTACGTACTGCCGGCGATGAGCTTACTGACGCCGATTCCGGCGACTGACCAGTCAGCCGAGACCGCCAAAATCCGCAAGAACTCGGTCAAGCTCAGTGAGACGCTGCAGTCGTTTGGCGTTGACGTGACCGTGAAGCAGGCCACACTGGGTCCGAGCATTACCCAATACGAGATTCAACCTGCGACTGGCGTCAAGGTTTCCAAAATCACCAACCTGGCCGATGATTTAGCGCTGGCGCTGGCCGCCAAGGATATCCGCATTGAGGCGCCAATCCCTGGCAAATCACTGATTGGTATTGAAGTGCCAAACCAGCAGGTGGCCACGGTCGGGTTCCGTGAAGTGCTTGAAAAAACGCCGGCCCATCCAGGGAAGCCGCTGGTGATTCCTTTGGGCAAGGACGTGGATGGGCACGTCAAGACCTTTGATCTGACTAAGATGCCGCATCTGCTGATTGCAGGGGCGACCGGTTCGGGGAAATCGGTCATGATCAATGTGATCATCACGAGCATCTTGATGACCACCAAGCCCGACCAAGTGCGGCTCATGCTGATCGATCCCAAAAAAGTGGAGCTGTCGGTTTATGACGGGGTGCCGCACTTGCTCACCCCAGTGGTGACCGAGGCCAAAAAGGCGCCATCAGCCCTGAACAAAGTGGTCAAGGAGATGGAAAACCGGTACGAGCGGTTTGCCGCCGCAGGGGTTCGCAACATCGGGGAGTACAACCAAAAGGCCAAGGCGGAACATGATCCTGACGTGCCGCATTTGCCGCTCATTGTGGTGATCGTGGACGAGCTGTCAGATTTGATGATGGTCGCCGGCAGCGAGGTGGAAACAGCGCTGGTGCGGTTGGGCCAGATGGCCCGGGCCGCCGGAATCCATGTGATCATTGCCACGCAGCGGCCCAGTGTCGATGTCATCACCGGCCTGATCAAAGCCAACTTTCCTTCCCGCTTGGCGTTTGCGGTTTCGTCAGGGGTTGATTCCCGGACGATTCTGGACATGAATGGCGCCGAAAAGTTGCTTGGCCGTGGGGACATGCTTTTTGCCCCAATTGATGCGGCTAAGCCGATGCGGATCCAAGGGGCTTACATTTCTTCCGAAGATGTGGAAGCGGTCGTTAAATCGATCACCGATCAGGTGGCACCGGAGTATGTCGAGGACATGACCCCGAGCGATGAGCCCGAGGAAGCGGCTGCCGGTGACTCGGAAGACGAGCTGTATGACGAGGCCAAGGCGTTTGTGATTCAGCAGCAAACCGCGTCAACCTCACTGCTGCAGCGCCGTTTTCGGATCGGTTACAACCGGGCGGCGCGGTTGATCGATGACCTTGAGGCAAACCATATTGTGGGGCCGAGCGAAGGCAGCAAACCACGCAAGGTGTTTGTCCAACCGGGACAATCACAGGACGAAAGTTAAGGAGTTTTTATGCGAATTCAATTAACTGATGGTGTATTTCTGAATGTGCTTTCAACCAAACAGTTCAAAACCACCCGGGTCGCCGTGCACTTCATCGCGCCTGCCAAGGCGGAGACGTTTGCGGCCCGCACCCTGTTGACCTCCGTGCTGGAAACCAGCTCGGCCCGGTATCCAACTCAAGCTGCCTTGTCCGCTGCTTTGGAAGCCATGTTCGGGGCTAGTTTCGGCATCGGGGTGGCCAAGGACGGCACGATGCACCGGGTGACTGCGACCTTGAACCTGGTGGCGGACCAACTCGCCCAAGTGCCACTGCTTGCCCAAGGGTTCGCGCTGCTTCACGAGGTGCTGCTCAGGCCGTTATTGGTGGCGGGCCAGTTTGACCGGACCGTGTTTGACCGCGAAAGGAAAAACCTGGCTGCGTATTTGGGCAGCTTGGATGAAGACCGCCAGCTGCAGGCCAGCTTGGCAACGCTGCGGCTGTACTTTGAGGGCAACGGTGCGCAAGCCACGCCTAGTTTCGGGACCACTGCGCAGCTTGAGCGGCTGACCCAGGCGGACTTGATGCACACGTATCAGGCGATGATCCGCCATGATCAGATTGAGATCGTGGTCGTCGGTGATGTCACCGAAGAGCAGGTGCGGCCACTAGCTGAGCAGCTTGGGTTCAGTGCCCGGCCGCAGCCGAGTTTCGCACTGAGTTATCGGCAAGCCGAGGCGCCGGTGCGGCAGCAGACGGTCAAGGCGCACGTGAACCAAGCCAAGCTGAACTTGGCTTATACGGCGCCCAGTGATTTGTATGGCCGTCAGTATTATGCGAACGTGGTGATGAACGAATTATTTGGCGGCTCGCCGTTGTCTCTTCTCTTCACGAATGTGCGCGAAAAGGCTAGCTTAGCGTATTACGCCAGCTCTGCATTTAATCCTTTCCGGCAGTTTGTGATGGTGCAGACTGGCATCGATGGCGCTCAACGCGAGCAGGTTCAGTCGTTGATCACGGCGCAGTTGGCAAATTTGGCGAGTGGCGAGTTTTCGGCGGCCTTGCTTGCACAAATCAAGGAAGGGCTGCTTAACGCGCGGCAGGCCGCTTATGATTCGCCGCGCTTTTTGGCGCGGCAGGAGCTGCTTCAGGCGTTGGTCCCCACTCACCAGCCCGGCTATGCGGCTTATGCGGCGGCGATCACCGCGGTGACCAAGCAGGAAGTCATGGCGGCAGCTGCGGCATTGCGGCTGCAGGCCGTGTACTGCTTGGACGAACAGGAGGCGGAGTGATGGAAACGGCGATGGCAAAAAAGTATTATCCCACGGTTGGGGAAACGTTGGTCACGAAGACCTTGGCGAATGGTCTCCGCGTGCTGTTGGTCCCAAAGCCGGCCTATCACCAAACCTACGCGATGTTTGCCGTCAACTACGGGGGCATCGACGTGCGTTACCAGCCAGCTGGCGTCAGTGAAATGGTGGAAGACCCAGAGGGCATCGCGCACTTTCTTGAACACAAGTTGTTTGAGAAGGAGGATCACGACGCGTTTGACCTGTTTGGCCAAACCGGCGCGTCGGCTAACGCGTTCACCGGCGCCACCAGCACCGCGTATCTGTTTTCGACGTCCACCAAGCTGAGCCAGAACCTCAAGACGCTGCTTGACTTTGTGCAGATGCCCTATTTCTCTGATAAGACGGTGGCTAAAGAACGCGGCATTATTGGTCAGGAGATCCAAATGTATCAAGATGACCCTGGCTGGTTGCTTTACTACGGCATCATCGGCAACTTGTACCCGGGTCACCCGGTTGCCCGTGACGTGACTGGGACCATTGACTCTATCGCCAAGATCACGCCGGAACGGTTATACCAGGCCTACCGGACATTTTATCAGCCCAGCAATATGACGTTGACTCTGGTCGGTAGTTTTAACGCGGCGGCGATCATGGCCCAAATCGCCGATGATCAGGCCCAAAAAACTTTTGCGCCCAGCACCCCAATCGTGCGCGGGGTCGGCTTTGATGGGGACCTGGCGACGATTCTGCCTTATCGAGCAGCCGATTTGCCGGTGATCCGGCCGAAAAGCGCGATTGGGATCAAAGGGCAAGTGGATGTCCAAGCTGAT
Source organism: Lacticaseibacillus camelliae DSM 22697 = JCM 13995 (assembly GCF_001436615.1). Lineage (NCBI taxonomy): Bacteria > Bacillati > Bacillota > Bacilli > Lactobacillales > Lactobacillaceae > Lacticaseibacillus > Lacticaseibacillus camelliae. The sequence continues at coordinate 65,749 of NZ_AYZJ01000067.1, read as the reverse complement.
CTCGAAGGGACCAAGTACAAGTTGGCGATCGAGGTGCTGCTGGAAATGGTTTTCGGCGACTCGTCACCGCTTTATCAGCAGTGGTATGACGAGGGGCTGGTGGACGACTCCTTTGCCGCGGACTATATTGCCGGGCGCACGTTTAACTACGCCACGATCTCTGGGGATGCAGACGACCCTTCCGCAATGTCGGATGCCGTCGCGGCGGTGATCGCCCGCGGTGCCGATCAGCCGGCACTCACGGCCGAGCGGTTTGAACGGATCCTGCAGGCGGCGCTGGGCAAGTACTACATGTCCCTGAATTCCCTGGAACAGACCGCCAATCAGTTGTCCTCTCAGAGCTTCACCGGGTTGAACGCGTTTGAGGTGGTCGATGCGTTGAAGTCATTGACACTAGAAGACGTAAAAGCTGCCGCCGTAAGCTTCTTCGATGTTGACGCAGTGTCCGTCTTTCACGTGCGGCCGGAGGCGAAAGCATGAGCTTTGCGTTGATTATTGGCGCCAGCGGGGATATTGGCGGCGCTTGTGCCAAGCGCTTGGCCGCACAGGGCTGGTCGCTCTACCTGCATTACGATCAGCATGAGCGGCCCGTCACAGCACTACTGGAAGAGCTGACTGCTGCCTATCCCAAGCAGGATTTTCTGAAAGTCCAGTATGATTTTACTGATGAGACCCATTTAGACCGGCTCACCAGCCAGCTTTTTGGGGTCGATGCGGTGGTTTTTGCCGCGGGGATGACCTACTACCACTTGTTTCAAGAAACGACTGTGGGTGAGTTGAGCACGCTGATGAAAGTCCATCTGCTGACCCCGATGGTTTTATTGACGAAGTTGCAGGCCAAACTCGCGGTTTCCGGGCGCGGTCGCGTCGTCTTTATCGGCTCCGTGTATGGCGCGGCCGGGTCGGCCATGGAAGTGGCATACAGTACGGTCAAAGGCGCGCAGTCGGCGTTTGCCAAGGCGTACGCGCAAGAGGTCGCAAGCCTTGGCATCACGGTCAACGTGGTCGCGCCCGGGGCCGTTGCGACCAAGATGAATGCGATGTTTGATGACGCCACGCTGGCAGCAGTGCGGGCTGAGATCCCGGCAGGCCGGTTTGCAGAACCTGCAGACATCAGCTTTTACGTCGCCAGCTTGTGTGCCCCAGACGCAGCCTACCTGACGGGCCAAACGCTATACGTGACGGGCGGTTGGCTGCGCTAGCAACGCAACTATTTCTTAATTCATGTAGCAGTTTATTCATGCTATACTGAAAACAGTCAATAATAAACTAGCGGGTGAAGAAAACAAATGGACGAAATTGGGCAAAAACTGCGTACCGCCAGAATTGAAAAGGGGTATACCCTTGATGACCTTCAACAGATCACAAAGATTCAAAAGCGTTATTTGATTGCGATTGAAGAGGGTAATTTTGACGCGCTTCCAGGCGATTTCTACGTCCGGGCTTTTATCAAGCAGTACGCCGAGACGGTCGGGCTGGACGCTGATGCGCTGCTGACACAATTTCAGCAAGATATTCCGGACACGCAGCCGCAGGAGTACGTCGAACAATCAGTTGAAAATCGGACTCGCAGCGAGCGGTCGGCGGAAAATTCACCGGTCAACAAGCTGCGGCAGCACGCCTGGCCGATTGCCATCGCCGCGCTTGCCATCGTGATCATCGTCGGGGTTTACTTAGTGATGTGGCACAACTCAAGCTCTCAGCCTAAAGAGACGATTCCGACCAATGACAACGTCTCCGTTTCCAGCAGTAAAAAGACTTCGAGTCGTAAGAAGACCTCCAGCAGCAGTCAAAAAGCCAGTTCGAGCAGTTCTTCCTCTAAGAATGCGGCTTCGAGCAGCAAAAAGACGAAGAAATCAAGTAAGAAACATAGTGGGCTGAAAATTGCGGTGACTGACGTTTCCACCACTCGGCAAACCGCAACGGTGACTAACCTGCCTGCCACGGGCAACAAGCTCAAGGTGGCCGCGACTGATGCCGCCGCCTGGGTCGCGGTGTATGTCAACAACGCGGTGACCTGGCAGGGGACGGTTCAGCCGGGCAGTGAGCACACGGTTGACTTGCCAGACGGCACCACGAATTTTGCCGTTAACTCTGGTAACATGCCTAAAACAACAATCTCGCTGAACAGCAAGAAGGTCGACTTGGGGACCACGACCACGAGTGTCGTGCGGACCGTGACCTTCTCTGCGGCGGCTGCCAGTTCGTCAGAAAGTGGGAACGCACAGTGAATTTACCAAACAAATTAACGATGCTGCGGATCATTTTAATCCCGGTTTTCACGATTCTCTTGGTCCTGGGTTGGCCGGCTGGCAGCTTTGCAGTGGGCAGTGGGAGCATTTCATGGTCCTACCTCTTGGCAACCATCATCTTCATCGCGGCCACGCTCACCGACTTGGCCGATGGCAAAATTGCCCGGGCTCGGCACTTGGTGACCAATTTCGGTAAGTTTGCCGATCCGCTGGCGGATAAGCTGTTGGTGATGACGGCGTTTATTTTCCTTACGGCGGCTGGTATTATCCCAGCCTGGGGCACAGCGGTCATCTTGTGGCGGGAGCTGGCAGTGACCGGCCTCCGGCTGCTGTTGTCCAACGAAGGCGAAGTGCTTGCTGCGGCCTGGCCGGGCAAGATCAAGACGGTGACGCAGGATCTGGCGATTATCTGCTTGTTCCTGAACAATTTTGGCATGAGTTTTCCTTTGGGCCTGATCCTGTTCTACCTGGCGGTGATTTTCACGCTGTACTCAGGCATTGAATATTTCTACAAAAATCGTGGGGTGTTTGCTGATTCGTTTGGCAAATAACCCGAGGCCCGCAGGTAGCTGCGGGTTTTTGTTGTCTGGACGGAAAGGAAGAGTTGCATGAACGCAGAATTGATCGCAGTCGGGACGGAAATGCTGTTGGGCCAGATCACCAATACCAATGGGGCGTTTCTGGCTAAGCAGCTGAGTGATTTGGGCATCGACAGTCTCAACCAGCAGGTCGTTGGCGACAATTCGGCGCGTCTGGACGCTGCCATTGCGCTAGCTGAAAGCCGTGCCGACTTGATTTTTGTGCTGGGTGGATTGGGTCCGACCCCGGATGATTTGTCCAAGCAGACGTTGGCCAAACACTTGGGCGTTGAGCTCGTGACAGACGAACCCGCCATGGCCAAACTCAAGGCATTCGCGACGCAGCAGCATCACCAGATGACGGCAAACAACCTGCTGCAGGCGATGTACCCAGCAGGGGCCACAGTGCTGCCGAACGCGGTGGGGCTGGCCGTTGGGGCAATGCTCGATGTTCAAGGCAGGGCTTACGTGTTACTGCCGGGCCCGCCGCGCGAGTTTGAACCGATGGTGCTCAATGCGCTGGTGCCGGCGCTGCTGAAACGGCTGGGGCACGGCGAGGTGTTGGTGTCGCGAGTGCTGCGCTTCTTCGGCATTGGTGAATCACAGTTGGTGACCGAGCTTGACGATCTGATTGCGCAGCAAACTAATCCGACCCTGGCCACGTACATTAAGCCTTACGAAGTGACCTTGCGGCTGACCGCCAAGGCAGGGTCAGAAGCGGCGGCTGAAGCGCTGCTGGACCCGTTGGAACGTGAGGTGCAAAAACGTCTCGGCCAATACTTTTATGGGTACGGCGATAATAACAGCCTGGCTGCTGAAGTGGTCGCCGCCCTGGGCCGCACCCACACGGTGGTCACGGCAGCCGAGAGCTTGACTGCCGGCGCCTTGCAAGCCGCCTTGGCTGATGTCCCTGGCGTGTCTGACTGGTTTAAAGGCGGGTTTGTGACATACTCGAATCAGACCAAGGCGGCATTCTTGCACCTTGACCAGAAGCAAATCGATGCGGCGGGAGCGGTCAGTGAGCAGACGGCGAAAGCGATGGCTGAAGGCGCACTCAAGCAGGCCGGCGCCGATGTGGCCCTCAGTTTGACCGGTGTGGCCGGCCCTGGCCCTAACCAAGGGGTGGAGGCCGGAACCGTATGGATCGGGCTGGCTGCAAGCGGTCAGCCGACCAGTGCGTCGGTGCATCATTTTCCGGGAAATCGCGCCGCCGTTCGCGGCCGAGCGGTCAAAGCGGCATTATTTATCTTGCTGCGTTTTCTGCAAGGCCGTGAAAAGCACGTCTAAAATAGCGCTTAAAACTTTTCTTCAGGCGGGTCTGCCACGTTGGCAAACCCGCTTTTGCGTAGGCTTGACGCGGTTTCATCAAGTTGACACCAAAAGCGGCAACCGCTACAATCAAGATTGTGTCAAATTGTATAAATTAATAGCATCGTGAAACTTTTTGATGATGCGGAGGTGAAAAGATGAGCTCAGGAATTTTGCTCTCAGTGATCCTCGCCGTCATCGCTTTAGTGCTCGGATTGTTGATCGGCAATTGGCTTCAGAAACGGAGCCATGCGCATACTTTGGATCAAGCACATGACAGTGCTGCAGGAATCATTGAGAACGCGAAGAAAGAAGCCGAGACGCTCAAAAAAGAACGATTGGTCTCGGCACGTGAGAAAGCCCACCAGTACCAAACTCAGGTGGAAGCCGAGCTTAAGGATCGGCGCAGTGAGGTCCAGCAGTCAGAACATCAGGTGTTGCAGCGTGAAGAGGCGCTCGATCGCCGTGATGATACACTTGACCAGAAGGAAAAGAGCCTGACGGAGCGTGAAAATGACTTAAACGCCCGCCAGCAGCAATTGGAAGCTAAAAAAGAAGACATTACCGCCACTATTACGAAACAACAGCAGGAGTTGGAACGCATCGCCGGCCTGACCAAGGCGCAGGCGAAGGACCAGGTCCTCACTGAAACCAAGGCTGAACTGGCGCATGAACGCGCCATGTTGATCAAAGAAAGTGAAGATGAGGCAAAGGAGACGGCGGACCGTACGGCCAAGTCGCTCATTGCCGATGCCATCCAGCGCAGTGCCTCTGACGTGGTCGCCGAAACAACGGTCACAACGGTCACGCTGCCTAATGACGATATGAAGGGGCGGATCATCGGCCGCGAGGGTCGTAACATTCGGACTTTGGAAACGTTGACGGGCATCGATCTGATCATCGATGACACGCCGGAAGCCGTCGTGCTTTCGGGGTTTGATCCGATTCGACGCGAAATCGCAAGGATGGCGCTTGAAAAACTGATTCAGGACGGTCGCATTCACCCGGCGCGCATTGAGGAAATGGTCGATAAAGCGCGCAAGGAAATGGACCAACGCATTCGTGAAATCGGGGAACAGGCAATTTTTGATGTCGGGATCCACAACATGCATCCCGATTTGATCAAGATCTTGGGCCGCTTACACTTTCGGACCAGTTACGGGCAGAACGTCCTGGATCATTCGATCCAGGTGGCCAAACTGGCTGGGATCATGGCGGCAGAACTCGGCGAAGATGTTAACTTAGCGAGACGCGCAGGATTGCTCCATGATATTGGTAAGGCTCAGGACCGCGAAGTAGGTGGTTCGCATGTCGAGATTGGCGTGGAGCTTGCCACCAAGTACAAGGAACCGGAAGTGGTGATCAACACGATCGCGTCTCATCATGGCGATGTGGCGCCGACGTCGGTCATTGCGGTGTTAGTTGCCGCGGCCGATGCGATTTCAGCCGCCCGCCCAGGGGCCCGTTCGGAATCGCTGGAGAATTATCTCCACCGGTTGGAGAAACTGGAGGCAATCGCCAACTCGTTCAAAGGGGTGGCGCAGTCGTACGCGATTCAGGCTGGACGCGAGGTGCGCGTGATTGTGCAACCGGATCAGTTGTCCGATGAGCAATCAGTTGTTCTCGCCCGGGACATTCGCAATCGGATCGAAAAAGAACTCGAGTACCCTGGCCACATTAAGGTGACCGTGATCCGCGAAAAGCGGACTGTGGAATACGCCAAATGAGGCTTACAAAAGCGGATCGTCATCCTTGGGGTGGCGGTCCGCTTTTCTGCTATCAGTTGACGCTGACCCGTGAATTGGATTATCATTTCGTACAGTCACTTGGGGCGCCTGGTGCAATCCGGACGTCGATAAGGAGAGAATAATGACACGGAAGAAAAAAGCGTCACTGATCGGTATGTTGATCACTTTAGGCATCGTGTACGGCGACATTGGGACCTCACCCCTGTACGTCATGAACGCGATTATCGCAGATGCGGGCTCGGTCGGCGCCTTGACCCCGGACTACATCATTGGGTCGGTGTCGCTGATTTTTTGGACGTTGATGATCCTCACCACGATCAAGTATGTGGTGCTGGCGATGCAGGCTGACAACAATGGTGAAGGCGGGATTTTCGCTCTGTACGCGTTGGTCCGGCGCCGCGGTGCGTGGCTCGCGATTCCTGCGCTGATTGGGGGGGCTGCGCTGCTGGCGGACGGGACGCTGACCCCGGCGGTCACGGTCACCACGGCCCTTGAAGGCTTGAAAAATCAGCGCTTCGGCAGCTTTGTGTTCAGCAACTCGCAGCTCGTTGTGCTGGTGATCACCAGCGTGGTTTTGCTGACGCTATTCATGATTCAGCGGTTTGGGACCGCCAAACTTGGCAATGCCTTCGGGCCGATCATGTTGGTTTGGTTTGTTTTCCTGGGCTTGGCCGGGGTGACGCATATGACGGGTCACCTGGAGATCCTGAAAGCGCTGAATCCGGTTTACGCGGTTCGCATTCTTTTTTCGCTTGCCAATAAGGTCGGGATTTTTCTGTTAGGCAGCATTTTCCTGGCGACGACTGGGGCCGAGGCGTTGTACTCGGACATGGGTCACGTTGGCAAGTACAATATTTACGCGACATGGCCATTCGTGTATGTCTGCCTGATGCTGAATTACTTTGGCCAAGGCGCTTGGCTGATTGGCCATTATCAGGACGCTGCGTTTTCGGGCATGACGACTCTTAACCCGTTTTACACAATGCTGAACAGCGGACTGCGGCCGTTTGCCATTGTGCTGGCCACTTTGGCCGCGATCATCGCGTCTCAGGCTTTGATCACGGGTTCCTACACGTTGGTGCACGAAGCCGTGGGCCTGAAGTTCCTGCCGCGCATGGCGATCAAGCACCCGTCGACCGAACGCAGTCAGATTTACATTTCTTTTGTGAACTGGTTCTTGTGCTTGGTGACCCTGAGCGTGGTCTGGTTCTTCCGGACCTCTAAGGCGATGGAGGCCGCATACGGACTGGCGATCACCATCACGATGCTGATGACGACCATCCTGTTGTTCGAGTTCCTGTCCATGAAGATCAGGCGGCTTTACGCGGGCCTGATCGCCGGGTTCTTTGGCCTGATCGAAACGGTTTTTCTGATCGCTAGCATGGTCAAATTCCTGCACGGTGGGTATATCACGTTATTCATCATGTTGCTGATCCTGACGCTGATGGCCGTGTGGTACTTCGGCAATAAGATTCGGGAGCACTATCAGGACGAAAGCGAGTACGTGGTGCTGACTGATTACGTCGATCAGCTGACCGAGTTGTCTGCGGACGACTCAATCCCGACTTACACGACGAACCTCGTCTACATGACCAAGGTCAAGGAAGGCTACCGGCTAAAACGGTCCACGCTTTATTCAATCTTGGACAAGCGGCCTAAGCGCGCCAAGGTCTACTGGTTTGTGACCGTCAACGAGACGGACAAACCGGTTGAAATGCGTTACACGGTTGACATGCTGCACACGCGTAATGTGATCTCTGTCCAAATCTACTTAGGGTTCCGCATGTCGCAGCACGTGAATGTCTACATTCGAAAGATCATCAATGACTTGCTGAACGCGAAGGTGATCGACCCGCAGACGCCGAAGTACACGACCGTCAAGAATCGTAACGTCGGCGACTTCAAGTTTGTCATTATTCGCGAGCAGGCGCAGAATTTACTGACCACCGAGAACATTCCTGGGTGGCAGCGCAGCCTGATTGGCGGCCGATTGTGGCTGCAGAACATCACGACGAGCCCAGCCAACTGGTACGGCCTCGAATTTGCCAACGTGGTGGAGGAAACCGTGCCGCTGTTCATCAGCGTGCCAAGGACCGTGGCCTTTTCTAAGCATCAGATCATGAATGCCAAAGCAATGCGGTTGAAGGCCGTCGACCGGGTCAAAAACAGTCCGATTCAGACGCAGACAGAGATCATCAACTCCAAAGATGATCCAAGCCCAACCGCTGACGATAAAGACGATCAGTAAGCAAAAATCCCAGGCGACCGCCTGGGATTTTACTGTGTCACGGGAATCAGGGATGGAATCAAGTGACCGCTTTGCGGGGTCACTTTGCCCGCCGTCAAATCGAGAATACTGCGGCTGACGGCTGCCGCCTCACCGGCGGGCACGTTGACCTTCAGCGTGACGACGACCTGATAATCACTGGCAGAGATGGCTAGGCTTTGCTCAGCCAGAAAGTGGGTCACGCGGTCGAGCAGGGCGTAGGGCACACTGAGTGTCAGCTGGCGCATCATGCGGCGTTGACTAATGCCTGCTTGCTGAACCGCGGCGGTGATGCTGCCCGCATAGGCGCGGATCAGCCCACCGGCGCCGAGCTTAATCCCGCCGAAATAGCGCGTCGTGACGGCGACGACATCATGGAGTCCCATTTCTTGCAGTGTGTGCAGCATCGGCACGCCGGCAGTCCCTGCCGGCTCGCCGGCGTCGCTTGCCCGCTGAATGTGGTCATCATCGCCTAGCAGATATACCGGGACGTGATGATTGGCCTTAGGATGGGCCGTCTGGATACGCGCGATGAACGCTTTGGCTTCGTCTTCACTGGCGACTGGGGCGACGGCGCAGATGAAGCGCGATTTTTTAATGACCTTTTCAGCCTGACCGGGTTTGGTCAGTGTGTAATAAGTGGCTGCCATGGCGTAATCTCCTTTGAGGTGAAACCAATGATACCAACCGGAATGCAGCTGAGCGATGAAGAAGTCAGCGCAGCGGCGGTAACTGAGTCAAGTTTAGCACAGGCCGAGGTCGGACCAGGGATTGTTGAAGGAGTTTGCCAGCGCTGCCGGCAGCGCGCCTTGGTCAGTCTGCCGGATGGACGTCAGTATTGTCGGGCCTGCATCGGTTTGGGCCGAATCACCAGCACCACCCGGCTTTGGCGCTTTCCCAGCAGTGCTAGTGAAGGTGGCCGGTTGACTTGGACGGGCACGCTGACGCCCCCTCAAGCGGCCGCCGCGCAGGCCGCCATCGCTTCCGTGGCCACTGGCCGCGATCACCTGCTGTGGGCGGTGACTGGGGCCGGCAAGACGGAGATGCTGTTTCCGCTGATTGCGCATGAGCTGGGACTGAATCATCGGGTAGCAGTCGTCACCCCGCGCATTGACGTGGTCCTGGAACTGGCACCGCGGCTTCAGGCGGCGTTTGCAGGGACGAGCATGGCAGTGCAGTATGGCGGCACCCCTTGGCCTGAGGCACCGACTTCGCTGTTGGTCGCCACCACGCACCAACTGTTACGCTATTATCACCATTTTGATCTAGTCATTGTCGATGAGGTGGATGCTTTTCCGTTCAGTCAAACGCCAATGCTGGCAGCTGCGGTGGCGCAAGCAAACCGTGGCCCCACGGTTTATTTAAGTGCAACGCCACCGCGGCGTTTAAAAAGGGCGGCCAGGCGTGGGCAGATGGGGGTCAGTTTTTTGGTGCGGCGGTTTCACGGGTTCCCGTTGCCAGTGCCAAAACTGGTCGTAGCCCCGCTGAAGCAGGTACCGACGAAACTCTCAAACGCGGTTTTGGCCCTGCTGAGGGTTGGCACTCAAGGCCGGCAGTGCCTCCTGTTTGTCCCCCGAATCGAATGGCTTGGGCCGCTGGCCCAGGCGCTGAGTCAGGCCGGCTACTCGGTTGAGACGGCCCACGCGGCAGATCCCGACCGGGTGGCGAAAGTTCAACAGTTTCGCGATGGGACCTTCACTGTCCTGGTGACAACCACGATCTTGGAACGCGGGGTCACTATTCCGCGTTGCAGTGTGCTTGTCTTGGCCGCAGATGACCGGCAGTTTGGCGCCAGCGGCTTGATTCAGATGGCAGGGCGCGCCGGGCGCAGTCAGGCCAGTCCCGACGACCCGGTTTGGTTTGTCGGCCGCCACATGACCTTAGCCATGCTGGTTGCGCGGCATGAGATCCAGGTGATAAACGGGCGAAAGCCATGAGGTGCCTATTGTGCAATCAGCCACTACGAGACGACCAGCCGCTGGCCCGGCTGCTCAGTGGCCAGACAACGCGGCTGCCCGCGCTTTGCCGGCGGTGTTTGGCTCAGTTTGAGTTGATCGACCAGCAGGATGCGTGCCCTGGCTGCGGCCGCGGCAGCTCATCAACGCTTTGTCAGGACTGTCAGCGGTGGGCGGCGCAGGGGGAAACGCTGCTGCACCATCGCGCCTGGTTTCGCTACACCGCGCCGATGAAAGCATTTATTCAGCAGTACAAGGGCCTAGGCGACTACCGTCTGCACTCGGCGTTTGCGGATGTCTTGCAACTGGCTTCTCGAAACCAGGCGTTAGTGCCGATCCCCAGTGAGCCCGGGCACTACGCTCGGCGCGGGTTTGATCCGGTGCTGGGCTTGTTTGGTCACTTGCCTTTGGCCTTGTGGCTCACTAAGGGGGAGACGGCAGTCCCTCAGGCGCAAAAGACGCGCGCCGAGCGCCTGGTCACCGCGCAAAGTTTTACGGCTCATCTGCCGGCAGTGGTGCCACCGCGGATTGTCCTGCTAGATGATTTGTACACGACCGGGCGGACGTTGTATCACGCGAAGGCGGCCCTGCGCGCTGCGGGGTATCAAGGCGAAGTGATCAGCCGCTCGCTGATCAGATAAATATTTGTTTCACCGCGGTCAGTTCGATATAATAAAGTCGAAGGGTGAAAGGGCTTTACCAGCTCATTTACCTGTGTGCAACGAGTTGCACGGATGAAAGGGGAGAAGTTTTATGCTCACATACAACGTTCGTGGCGAAAACATCGAAGTCACTGATGCCATTCGCAGTTATGTTGAGAAGCGGATCAGCAAGCTGAACAAGTTCTTCGAAAGTTCAGTCGAGGCGATCGCGCACGTCAACTTGAAGGTTTATCAGGATAAAACCGCCAAGGTCGAAGTGACCATCCCATTGTCTTATTTGACTTTGCGGGCTGAGGAAACCAGTCCGGATCTGTACGCCAGCGTCGATTTGGTCACTGATAAGCTGGAGCGTCAGGTGCGTAAGTACAAGACCAAGATCAACCGCAAGTCGCGTGAAAAGGGCTTTGCACCAATCGATGTGGCACCGGAAGGCACACCAGCACCAACTAGTACCGATGACAACGAGGACGATTTGTCCGTCGTTCGGACCAAGCGGGTATCGCTGAAGCCGATGGATTCGCAGGAAGCCATTTTGCAGATGGACATGTTGGGGCATAACTTCTTCATCTTTGAGGATGCCGATACTAACGGCACCAGTATCGTCTACAAGCGCCGCGATGGGCGTTACGGCCTGATTGAAACTGACGAGTAAACGTCAGTAGGACGCGCCGCAGATCTTTAAGATCTGCGGTTTTTTTTGGCTAAACGTGTAAAGACCCAGGAACAATGATAGAATAACTTAGATACTGTCAGAAGTATGCAAAGTTGGATGACAGGAGAGGATTACTGAATGGCAAACGTATTAAAATCTTGGGTCGAAAGCGATAAACGCGAAGTCAACCGTCTCGGAAAAATTGCCGATCAGGTGATGGCTTATGAGGATGAGTATGCTGCGCTGAGCGATGAGGACCTGCAAGCGAAAACCCCTGAGTTAAAAGCCCGGCTAGAGCAGGGCGAGACCCTTGACGATATCTTGCCGGAAGCGTTTGCGACTGCCCGTGAAGGCGCCAAACGCGTTTTGGGTCTGTTCCCGTTTCGGGTTCAAATCATTGGTGGGATCACCCTTCACGAAGGCAATATTGCCGAAATGAAAACCGGTGAAGGGAAAACCCTGACGGCCACGATGCCTGTCTACTTAAACGCGTTAGCCGGCAAAGGCGTTCACGTTGTCACCGTCAACGAGTACTTGTCCGGCCGTGATGCCACTGAAATGGGCGAGCTCTATAACTGGCTTGGTCTGACCGTTGGCCTCAACACCCACGACTTGTCGTCTGAGGAGAAACAGGCGGCGTACAACGCCGACATCACTTACTCGACGAACAGTGAACTGGGGTTTGACTATTTGCGTGACAACATGGTTGTCTACAAGCAGCAGATGGTTCAGCGGCCGCTGAACTACGCCATTGTCGATGAAGTTGACTCGATTTTGATTGATGAAGCGCGGACGCCGCTGATCATCTCTGGCGGGGCGGAAAAGTCGACGGGGCTGTACATTCGCGCGGACCGGTTTGTGAAGACCCTCAAAGAAGAGGACGATTACAAGATCGATTGGCCGACGAAAACCGTTGCGCTGACTGAAAACGGCATTCGCAAGGCGGAAAAGATCTTCGGGTTGAAGAACCTCTACGACACTGAAAACACCGCCCTGACTCACCATTTGGATCAGGCGCTGCGGGCTAACTACATCATGCTCAAGGATATCGACTACATGGTCCAAGATGGCGAAGTGCTGATCGTTGACCAGTTCACCGGCCGGGCTATGGAAGGCCGGCGTTTCTCCGACGGCCTGCACCAGGCAATCGAGGCCAAGGAAGGCGTCGAGATCCAGGACGAAAATGCGACCATGGCCACGATCACGTATCAGAACTTCTTCCGGATGTACAACAAGCTGGCCGGCATGACCGGGACGGCGAAAACCGAAGAGGAAGAATTCCGTGAGATCTACAACATGGAAGTCATTTCGATTCCGACTAACAAGCCGGTCATCCGGGTGGATTCACCCGACATTCTGTACCCGACTTTGGATGCGAAGTTCAAGGCGGTGACTCGGGATATTAAGGCTCGTCACGCCAAGGGCCAGCCGATCCTGGTCGGGACGGTGGCCATCGAATCTTCCGAGCGGCTGTCCAAGCTGCTGGATGAAGAAGGCATTCCGCACAGCGTCTTGAACGCGAAGAACCATGCCAAGGAAGCCGAGATCATCATGAACGCGGGCCAGCGCGGTGCGGTCACGATCGCGACCAACATGGCCGGGCGGGGGACCGATATCAAGCTCGGCCCTGGCGTCACGGCCGTTGGCGGGCTGGCAGTTATCGGGACAGAGCGGCACGAGAGCCGCCGGATCGATAACCAGCTGCGTGGCCGCTCTGGGCGGCAAGGCGATCCTGGCGCGACCCAGTTTTATCTGTCGCTTGAGGATGACCTGATGAAGCGGTTCGGCTCGGAACGAATCAAGCAGATGCTTGACCGCTTTAAGTTGGATGACGATGAGCAGGTGATCCGCAGTCGAATGATCTCGCGCTCCGTTGAATCTGCGCAAAAGCGCGTTGAAGGGAACAACTACGATACGCGTAAAAATACCCTGCAGTACGATGACGTCATGCGCGAACAGCGTGAGGTCATTTACAAACAGCGGCAGCAGGTGATCAACGAAGATGAGACCCTCAAACCGGTGCTGATGGCCATGATCGATCGCTGCATCACGCGCATGGTGCAGGCGCACACCCAAGGCGAGAAGGCCGAATGGGAACTCGACAAGATTTACGATTACGTGACGACAAACATGGTCACGGATGAAGACTTCAAGAAGAGCGACCTGGCTAAGCGCTCAAGCGATGAGATCATCAAGACCCTTGAGCAGTTGGCTGAGGACAACTACACCAGCAAACTGAACCAGCTTGGCGACAAAGCCCAAATGTTGGAGTTTGAAAAAGTCGTGATCCTGCGCGTGGTCGACAGCTTGTGGACAGAGCATATCGATGCGCTTGATCAGCTGCGGCAAAGTGTTGGCCTGCGCGGCTACGGGCAGATGAACCCGCTGGTCGAGTACCAGGAAGAAGCGTACCGGATGTTTGAGGAAATGATTGGCAACATGGACGACGGGGTCACCCGCCTGTTCATGAAGGCACAGATTCGTCAGAACATTCGTCGTTGATCAAGACGCCAGGGCAGACAGTAGTCGCCTTGGCGTTTTTGACGAAATCACGGATCGGGAAAGGAACGACACGATGGAAATCGCTGAAATACGCACCACGCTCGCTGAAATGCGGGCCAAAATAAATCACTTTAGGGGGTCGCTTTGACCTCGATGCCTTGAACGAACGCATCGCTGAAAACGAGGGGCGGATGGCCGAACCAGGATTTTGGGACGACCAGGAGGCCGCACAAAAACTGATCGATCAAAACAATCAGCTGAAGGTCAAACACGACAACTTCATTGCGTTGCAAAGTAAACTCGATGATCTCGACGTGGCGTTTGAGCTGCTTCAAGAAGAACCGGACAAAGAACTGCAGCAGGAGCTGGAACACGACATGGCGGCCCTGCAGGACAAGCTCAGCAAGTACGAAATGGCGCTGCTTCTCAATGGTAAATACGACCATAACAATGCCATTATCGAAATTCACCCCGGCGCCGGTGGCACTGAAGCGCAAGATTGGGGCTCAATGCTGACGCGCATGTACGAGCGCTGGGCGGAGCAGAACGGCTACACCGTCGAAGTGGCGGATTATCAGGCCGGCGATGAGGCCGGCATCAAAAGTGTGACGCTGCTGATCAATGGTGAGAACGCTTATGGCATGTTGCGTTCGGAAAAAGGGGTGCACCGGCTGGTCCGCATCTCGCCGTTTGACGCGGCGGGCCGGCGGCACACGAGTTTTGCTTCAGTCGATGTGATGCCTGAGTTGGATGACACGATCGACGTTGACCTGCGGCCGGAAGACATCAAAATGGAGGTCTTCCGCTCCAGCGGGGCCGGTGGTCAGCACATTAACAAGACCTCCAGTGCGGTCCGACTGATCCATATTCCGACGGGCATCGTGACCTCGAGTCAGGCTCAGCGCAGTCAGTTTCAGAACAAGGCGACTGCGATGGCCATGCTGAAAGCCAAACTGTATCAACGTGAACAGGAGAAAAAGGCGGAACAGGCCGCGGCTATCAAGGGCCAGCAAATGGATGTGGCGTTTGGTTCGCAGATCCGTTCCTACGTTTTCCACCCGTACACGATGGTGAAGGATCACCGCACCAACTACTCGACCAGCAACGGTCAGGCGGTGATGGACGGTGCGCTTAACCCGTTTATCTATGCCTATTTGCAGTGGGAACTCGCCAGCGCCAACCCGGCGTAATCAAATGTAATCTGGCTGCAATCAGTCTGACGTATTGCTTTGCTATACTCAGCGATAGTGTTTTAAATAAAGGAGCGAAGTCATGATTCAGATGAAAAACGTGATGAAGCAGTACGACAATGGCGTCATCGCGATCAAGGATTTGAGTTTGACCGTCGACCCGGGGGAATTTTTGTACGTGATCGGACCCAGCGGTGCCGGCAAGTCGACCGTGATCAAGATGCTTTACCACGAATTGAAGCCAACGCATGGCACCATCCAGGTCGGCAATTACGACTTGGCCAAAATGGCGCCCAAGGAAGTGCCGTATTTTCGGCGCGGCATCGGCATTGTCTTTCAGGATTTCAAACTCCTGCCACGGCTGACGGTGTACGAGAATGTCGCCTATGCGATGCAGGTGGTTGAGGCCAAAGAGGCAGACATTAAGCCGCGCGTGCTGCATGTCCTCAAGCTGGTAGGCCTGGAGCAAAAAATTCGGCGGTTCCCTAATGAGTTGTCCGGCGGCGAACAGCAGCGGGTCTCCATTGCCCGGGCCATCGTGAACGCGCCTGACGTCGTGATCGCCGATGAACCGACGGGCAATCTGGATCCGGATACCTCAGAAGGCATCATGGACATTTTAGAGAAGATCAACTCGGAAGGTACCACTGTGATCATGGCGACGCATAACCGCGAAATCGTCAACGAGCGGCCGCACCGTCTGCTGGAAATTGCCGGCGGCCGGCTGGTCCGGGACGAGCAAGGAGGCAGCTACAGCGATGAAAACTAATATCTTTATGCGTCACGTGAAGGACTCACTCAAGAGCCTGAAGCGTAACGGCTGGATGTCAGTGGCTGCAGTGTCCGCCGTGACGGTGACGCTGCTGTTGGTGGGGATCTTTCTGGCCCTACTGATGAACGTGAACCGAGTTTCGACGCAGGTCGAAAACGATGTGCGCGTCCGGGTCTACATTCAAAAAGGAACCAGCAAAAAGCAGCAGGCCAACCTGAAGCAGAACTTGGAAGGGTTAGCCAAGGTGAAGAAAGTCACCTACCGGTCAGCCAGCCAAGAACTGAATTCGATTGTTGGCAGTTACGGCTCGCAATGGGCCATGTTTCGCGGGGATCAAAACCCCTTGAACAATATTTTCATGGTCGATACCGATTCTGCGAAGGACACCATCAGCGTGGCCAAACAGGCGGAAAAAATGCCTCGCGTGTCAGAGGCCACATACGGTGGGACAACGGCCAAAAAGCTTTTCCGGACGGTGGCCACGATTCAGCGGTGGGGTGCCTTCTTTATGATCCTGTTGCTGTTTGTGGCAGTGTTCCTGATTTCGAACACGATTCGCATCACGATTTTGTCGCGCAGTGATGAGATCAAAGTCATGCGGCTGGTCGGGGCGACCAACGCCTATATTCGGTGGCCGTTCCTACTGGAAGGCGCGTGGACGGGGCTTTTCGGCTCGCTATTGCCTATGCTGATCGTCGATTTTGGGTACAGCCTGGTGGCCCGTAACGCGCATTTCACCGAAGCGGCTAATGGTTTCTCGCTGTATCCGAACATGCCGTTTCTACTGTGGCTTGATTTGGGGATGGCCTTGATCGGCGTGATCATTGGCGGCCTTGGCTCAGTGGTCTCGATGCGCCGGTACCTCAAAGCTTGATCAATTAATCCGCTTACAACCGTTTTGCCATGAGGCAGGACGGTTTTTTGGTAGTCCTGGGCTTTTGGTGCGCAGAAAATCCATGCTATACTTACGATGAATAGTGAGGAAGGTGCGTATGGGACATTTGCTGGTCACGATATTTCTGAGTCCGGTAACGGTGTGTGGGTTACTCGTGGCACTTTTTTGGCGCGAACATCGGATCAGGCAAGAACGAGCGGTGTTTGGGACCAGTATCGACCGTCACTGGACGAACTGGTGGGCGGGCCTGCTTGGGGGGATCGGCTGTGGGCTGATTCTCAGTCTGATGTTGGTCCTCTTAGGGGCAACTTTGCCCCAGCCCGTCATGCTGATGTCTGGTCTTCTTGAGGTGCTGGCGTTGCTGCTCTCGGGGCTGGGGTTTGCGCCATGGTTTTTGGCGCTTGCCGGTCTGATCGTGGTGCTGCCGGCCTGGTTCGGGCCAGTGCCTGCCCCTGCGCGCTGGGCTGGCGGTTATGTGGCCATGGTCGCGCTGGTGTGGTTGGCCAATGCGCTGCTGCTGCGCTTTCTGAATCCTGCGGTTGATGTGCCCAAGCTGCGACCGGGCAAGCGTGGGGCGCGCATCGCGACTTACAGTCGGCGGCAGTGGTACTGGCTGCCGTTGGTGCTGCCGGTGCCTGGCGACTGGCTGCAGGCGTTTGGGTGGTGGCCAACTTTGGGCATCGGGGCGACTCGTTTTGCCTTGGTTGGGCTGCCGCTGATTGTCGGCGCGGCCTTGACCACCCGCAAGCAGCTGCCGACGCGGGCCACCGATGCGTGGGCGTGGCAGTACTTGGGGGCCGGACTGGTTGCCTTGATTGTGGCCGGCTTGGTGTACTGGCGGCCGGCCGCCGGTCAAATGGCCATTTTTGCTTTGGCGGCGCTGGGCTGCATTCTTGGGCTCGCCAACTGGGCGGCGACCCGGCGCGGCACTGGCCTGATTTCACAGACCAGCACCGGGGTTCGAATCGTGGCGGTGCAGCCGGACACCCCGGCCAGCAAGATGGGTCTTGTCGCAGGCGACATTGTCCTGACCTGCAACCATCAGGCCGTCCACACGGAAAATGAACTATACGCGGCGCTCCAAACGTCTCCGACCTACTGCCGGCTGAAGGTGATGCGGCTTGACGGCGCCATCCGACTGGCCGAAACAGCGGTTTTTAACGGCGTCCCGCACGAACTGGGAATGATCACATTTGCGGAGGAACAAGCATGAAAAAGAT
Source organism: Lacticaseibacillus camelliae DSM 22697 = JCM 13995 (assembly GCF_001436615.1). Taxonomy (NCBI): domain Bacteria; kingdom Bacillati; phylum Bacillota; class Bacilli; order Lactobacillales; family Lactobacillaceae; genus Lacticaseibacillus; species Lacticaseibacillus camelliae. The sequence continues at coordinate 47,749 of NZ_AYZJ01000067.1, read as the reverse complement.
TCTTGTCGTCGATGATGAACCAGCAATCGTCACCCTGCTTCAGTACAATTTGGAGAAGGAGCACTACGACGTGACCACTGCGGAAGATGGGGATACAGCGCTCAGCCTGGCTCTGCAGCAAAGCTTTGATTTCATCATTTTAGATCTAATGCTGCCCGGCCTGGATGGGCTTGAGGTGACCAAAAAGCTGCGGGCCGCCAATTTAGAAACACCGATCATGATCCTGACGGCCAAGGATAGTGAAACGGATAAGATTGTGGGGCTGGAGCTTGGCGCTGATGACTATGTGACCAAGCCGTTTTCGCCGCGTGAAATCATTGCGCGGATCAAAGCCATTGAACGCCGCGTGGATAAGCCGCGCCAAAGCGGGCCTAAACCGCCTGCGCAAGCATTGGTGGTGGGTGAGCTGACCATTGACCCCGAAAATTACCGCGCCAGCAAGGCTGGGGTCCGCTTGCAACTAACCCCCAAAGAGTTCGAACTGCTAGTGTACTTTGCTAAGCGGGTGGGCAAGGTGCTTTCCCGCGATGCCCTTTTGAATGGGGTCTGGGGGTTTGAGTATCCGGCCGAAACGCGGATGGTCGACATTCAGGTCAGCCACTTGCGCGATAAAATCGAGAAGGATCCGAAGCATCCGGATTACATCAAAACGGTGCGCGGGTTCGGTTATCAGATGGAGGCGCCTCATGAGTAAGCATGTGCGTCGAATTGCCTGGGTTAGCATACTCGCTATCGCAGGCTTTTTTGCCCTGTGGGTCGCCATTGATCGCGTGTTGTACACCCAGCAGGGGACCCACTTGGCGGCGCTTTACCAGACGTTCAGTGACGATCAGCCTGGCACTGCCTCGACCAAGCAACTGGCGATGGACAACCACGTGACCTTTACGGTGCTCAATGGCCGGGAAAGCGGCACGCGGGCCAGGCTACTGACGAAACTGGTGGATCAGCAGCGAACGATTCTCGGCCACAGTACGACGATGACAGTCAACGGCCAGTCGGAGCAGGTTTACGTTGGCCGGCGCCACAATCAGTTCGTCGGCGTCTGGCAAAAAAGGGCAACGCTGTTCAGCGTGGCGCCGGCGGTGGCCTGGGGGATGATTGGGGTGGCGATTCTTGGGCTGGTCGCACTGCTCGCCTTGATGGCGCGGCGTCACCGGTACTGGACGGGGCATTTGGCGAAAATGACCAGCAACCTGGCGCGCATCGAGGCCGGTGGTGCCCCTGAACCAATCATTCTCACGCCTGATTCGCCGTTTTTGGCGATGGGGAAGCAAATCGAGTCGCTTCACGCGGCCACGCAAACCCTGCAGTCCCAGGTGGAGATCCGCCAGGCCACGTTCGGCCGCCTCATCGATCATCTGCCGCTTGGCGTCATGCTGCTGGATGCAAACCGCCAGGTGCTGCTGGCTAATTCCGCCATGGCGGAGTTGGTCGGGCACCCGATTCAGGAGACCAAGCACGATTATTTTGACGACATCAAAACTTACCGCCTGGCGCGCATGATCGAGCATACTTACCGCAATCAGAAGACGCACCATAAGGAGCTGACCATGCTGAACACGCAGAAGTCGGTCGATGCCAGTGTGATTGCCTTAAACCGCGGCACTGCCGAGCTGCAGGTGTTAGTCATCTTGTACGACGTGACCTACCTGCGCCAGGTCGAGCAAATGCAGCTGGACTTTGTCGGCAACGTGTCGCACGAGTTAAAGACGCCGGTGACTGCGATTAGCGGGTTTGCCGAGACCCTGCTGGCCGGCGCAAAAGACGACCCCAAGACGTTGGACCAGTTTCTGCAGATCATCTACGACGAAAGTTCTCGCCTGACCCAGCTGATCACCGACATTCTGACCCTTTCCCGGCCTGATTCAGGGCAAGCTCAGGCCAAGGCAGTGAACGTGCTGGACCTGGTGAATGACGCGCTGAAGAGCCTGAAACAGCCGATTGCCGAAAAAGGGCTTGAGGTGAAGACGGATGTGCCTAAAGACCTGACCATCACCACTGTCCCTGCTAAATTTTCTCAAGTGGTCAGAAACCTCTTGAACAATGCGGTGTTCTATAATCGCAAAGACGGCGTCGTCACCGTGACCGCAACGGCGGACGAAAAGAATCTGAAGCTGAGCGTCCAAGATACGGGCATCGGGATCGCGGAGAACGATCAGGAACGCATTTTTGAGCGCTTTTACCGGGTCGATAAAGCCCGCAGCCGCCACAATGGCGGGACCGGCTTGGGCCTTGCCATTGTTCACGACATGGTGATGCAACTTGGCGGTGAGGTCACATTGGCCAGTCAGGTGGGCGTTGGGTCGACCTTTACGGTGAGTCTGCCGTTGGCTGATTTACCCAGGTTTTACAAATGATGCGGCAACAATTTACATCACATTGATACACTTTTCTTGTTATGGATTAACGCGAAAGCAACCACAACTGGGCCGATGACGGTCGTGGAGGGGTGAACATGAAAAAGCGCCATTTATTGTTATTCGCCTTAGCCGGACTTCTGGCCTTGGCCGGGTGTGGGACGAGTCAGAGCAGCGGCGAGTCGATCACGGCGGTCGGCTCAAGTGCGCTGCAACCGCTGGTGGAAGCCGCGGCTGAGCAGTATCAGACCGATCACACAGGCGTGTTCATCAACGTGCAGGGAGGCGGCACAGGGACCGGCCTGTCGCAGATTCAGCAAGGCGCAGTGGAAATCGGCAACTCAGACCTGTTTGCCGAGGAAAAGCCTGGGATCAACGCGGGCAAACTGGTCGATCACAAGGTGGCGGTCGTGGGCATCACCCCCATTGCCAACAAACAGGTGGGGGTCAAAGACCTCACCGTCGTCCAGCTCCGGCGTCTGTTCACTGGCGAGATCACGAATTGGAAACAGGTCGGTGGCAAAGACCTCCCAGTCGTCGTGGTCAACCGCGCCCAGGGGTCGGGGACTCGTGCGACCTTTGAACGGTGGGTCCTTGGTGATCGCCAGCCGATGCCGGCGCAGGAGCAGGACTCGACCGGGATGGTCCGGTCGATTGTGGCCAGCACGCCAGGGGCCGTTTCTTACGTGGCGTTTTCCTATGTTGATGCCACGGTCCAGGCATTATCGCTCAGTGGGGTCAAGCCGACGGACCAAAATGTTACGACGAACGATTGGCCGATTTGGTCTTACGAGCATATGTACACCAAGGGTCAGCCCAAGGGCTTGACCAAACAGTTCCTGGCGTACATCCAAAGCCCGCAAACGCAAAAGCGGTTGGTCGGCAAGATGGGTTATATCCCGATCACCGCGATGAAGGTCACGCGGGATGCCAAGGGGAACGTGATCGCCGAGCAGGGGGAAAAGAACAATGGATCCAATTAAAGCGGCAATGCTTAAACGCTCCCGTTCTGCCAAGCTTGAGCGGCGGGGGAAGCTGATCAGCCTGTTTTGTATCAGTCTGATCGTGATCGTTGTGGTCGCGATTTTCTTCTTTGTCGCGTCCCGCGGGCTGGCCACTTTTTTTGAAGATAAGGTGAACCTGTGGTCGTTTCTCAGTAAAAGTGTTTGGTCGCCCTCTGTGAAGGATGCGCACGGTAATCCCCAAGTTGGGGCGCTGCCGATGATTGTTGGCTCGTTCGGGGTGACCTTCCTGTCCGCGGTGGTGGCCACTCCTTTTGCCGTCGGTGCGGCGATCTTCATGACGGAGATTTCACCTAAGATGGGCAAAAAGATCCTCCAGCCGGTGATCGAATTACTGGTTGGCATTCCCAGTGTGGTATACGGCTTCATCGGTTTGTCGGTGGTCGTCCCGGCGATTCGCCACGTGTTCGGGGGCACCGGCTTTGGGATCCTGGCGGGCACTTTTGTTCTGTTTGTCATGATCCTGCCGACGGTGACCTCGATGACGGCGGATGCCCTGAACGCCGTGCCGCGCTATTACCGCGAGGCCAGCTTGGCGCTCGGCGCCACGCGCTGGCAAACCATCAGTCGCGTGGTTTTGCGCGCCGCCCTGCCAGGCATCCTGACCGGGGTCGTCTTCGGCATGGCGCGGGCGTTTGGTGAGGCGCTGGCGGTGCAGATGGTCATCGGGAACGCGGCGCTTTTGCCGCACAACTTGATCAGCCCGGCCTCGACCTTGACTTCAGTTCTGACCTCCGGCATTGGGAATACGGTCATGGGGTCGCTGGAAAACAACGCCCTGTGGTCGCTGGCGCTGTTGCTACTGCTGATGTCTTTGGCCTTTAACCTCGTGATTCGGTGGATCGGGAAGAAAGGAGAGATGAAACGATGAACGCCAAGCAAAAAGATCGGTTGGCCACCGCGGTGCTGTACGGCATCGCCGTGCTCATCGTTTTGATCCTTGCCAGCCTGCTGGGCTACATTTTGGTTGAGGGGCTGCCTCATGTGTCATGGCACTTTCTGACTAGTCCGGCCAAAGCGTTTGAGGCTGGCGGTGGGATCGGGATTCAGTTGTTCAACTCGTTTTACTTGCTCCTGCTCGCGATGCTGATCTCGGTACCGATTTCACTTGGCGCCGGCATTTACCTGGCCGAGTATGCCAAGGCCAACCGGCTGACCGACATTATTCGCACCGCAATCGAGATCCTGAGCTCGTTGCCGTCGGTGGTGGTTGGGTTGTTCGGGTTTCTGGTCTTCGTGCTGCAATTCCAATTTGGCTTCTCAATTTTGTCCGGCGCACTGGCGCTGACGATGTTCAACCTGCCGCTGCTGACGCGGAACATCGAGGATTCTCTTCGGCAGGTGGACTTTGCGCAGCGCGAAGCGGGCCTGGCCCTGGGCCTGTCACGCTGGGAGACCGTGATTCACGTGGTGATTCCCGAGGCGCTGCCGGGTATCATCACGGGGATGATTCTCGGCGCCGGCCGGGTCTTTGGCGAAGCCGCGGCGTTGATTTACACCGCTGGCCAAAGCGCGCCAGCCCTCAATTTCGGCGACTGGAATCCATTAGATATTGCCAGCCCCTTGAATATTTTCCGGCCGGCTGAGACGTTGGCTGTGCACATCTGGAAAATCAATTCAGAGGGCATTCAGCCCGATGCGGCCGCGGTGTCTGCCGGGGCCAGTGCCGTGTTGATCCTCGCAGTGTTGCTGTTCAACGTCTTGGCCCGTTTTCTGGGGCAACGCCTGTACAAAAAAATGACCGCCGAATAAGGGCAGAAAGGTCGCCACATGAACAATTATTCTTTAACCGATACCTTTATCAGGCCATTTGACGACAATCAGGAAATCGCCCTGGCAACGCATGACGTCAAGGTGTTTTACGGTGACAATGAGGCCCTTCACGGGGTTTCCTTACCGTTTGAACGCTACAAGATCACTGCCTTGATTGGGGCTTCCGGCTCCGGCAAATCCACTTTTCTGCGGTCGCTCAACCGGATGAATGACACCATTGAAGGCACGCGGGTCACCGGCCAAATCATGTATCGCGGCGTTGATATCAACTCCCAGCAGGTCGATGTTTACGAAATGCGCAAGCACATCGGCATGGTGTTTCAGCGGCCCAATCCGTTTGCCAAATCGATTTACGACAACATCACGTTTGCTCCGCGCCGCTTTGGCGAGCACAATAAGGAAAAGCTGGATCAGTTAGTCGAGCAGAGCCTTAAGGACGCTGCACTTTGGGACCAGGTGAAAGATGACCTCAACCAGAGTGGGCTGGCCCTTTCCGGCGGCCAGCAGCAGCGGCTGTGCATCGCCCGCGCCATTGCCATGAAGCCTGATATTTTGCTGCTGGACGAACCGGCGAGTGCGCTTGATCCGATCTCCACCTCGGTCGTGGAAGACACGTTGCTGCAGCTGAAGGCACACTACACGATCATTATCGTGACGCACAACATGCAGCAGGCGGCGCGAATCAGCGACTACACCGCGTTCTTTTATTCCGGGACGGCCATTGAGTACGATGAGACCAGAAAAATTTTCACGCGGCCAAAGATTCAGGCGACGGACGATTATGTTTCTGGCCACTTTGGCTAGCAGGAGGCGCCCATGAAAAATCAAGTGATCACCAGCAAAGACGTTCACTTGTTCTACGGCAAGTTTGAGGCACTGACGGGCATTGATCTGGACTTCAATGAGCACGAGATCACGGCCATGATCGGCCCCAGCGGCTGTGGCAAGTCGACTTACCTGCGGATCCTGAACCGCATGAACGACCTGATTCCAGGTGTCAAGATCACCGGGGAGATTCGGTTGGAAAATCAGGATATCTACGCGCCGGACACCGATGTGGTCGCCTTGCGCAAACGCGTGGGGATGGTGTTTCAGCAGCCCAATCCGTTCCCGTTCTCCATCTACGACAACGTGGTCTACGGGCTGCGCCTGGCCGGGGTCAAGGACCGCGCGACGTTAGACGCGGCTGTTGAGGCCAGTCTGAAGCAGGCGGCCATTTGGGACGAGGTCAAGGACAACCTTCACGACAGCGCGCTGTCACTTTCCGGGGGCCAGCAGCAACGGGTCTGCATTGCCCGGGTCTTGGCCGTGCAGCCGGAAGTCATTTTGCTCGATGAGCCGACCTCGGCGCTGGACCCAATTTCTAGCACCCAGATTGAAAATATGCTGCTGGAGCTGCGCGATCAGTATACAATCATCATTGTGACGCACAACATGCATCAGGCATCGCGAATTTCCGACAAAACCGCGTTTTTCCTTCAAGGTCGGTTGGTCGAATTCGATGACACGAAAAAAATGTTTCTGAACCCGAAGGAAAAAGAAACCGAAGACTACCTGAGCGGCCGTTTCGGCTGAGTTCGGGCCAAGGAGGGAATCGTCATGCGGCGACTATTTTCAGATGAGCTTAATGACCTACACGCACGTTTTTCGGAGATGGGCATGATGGTCAACGAGGCCATTTTTGACTCGGTGAAGGCCTTCGTTAATCACGATAAGACGCTGGCCCATGCTGTGATCGATCACGACTTTCACATCAACAAGCGAGAGGTGGACCTGGAAAAACGCAGCTTTGAGATGATTGCGCTGCAGCAACCCGTGACGTCCGATTTGCGCATGATCGTGACAATCATGAAGGCGAGTTCCGACTTGGAGCGCATGGGCGATCACGCCGTGTCCATCGCCAAGTCCACGATTCGCGTCAAGGGTGAGACGCGAGTGCCTGAAATCGAGCAAGTGATCGCGCAAATGGCGGCCGCGGTCAAGGAGATGGTCGAGCAGGTGCTCGATGCCTACGTCAAGGAAGACGTTGATGCGGCCCGGCAAATCGCTGAGGAGGACCACGGCATTAATGATTTTTCCAGCCAAATCTACTATCTGTGCATCGACGAAATGACCCGTGATGCGGATACCATCGTTGGCTCGATGGATTATATGTTGGTTTCCTCGTACCTGGAGCGAATCGGCGACTACGTGACCAACATCTGTGAGTGGATCTTGTACCTCAAAACCGGCAAGTTGCTGGAACTCAATTCGAATGCGAAAGAAGACGGCTTCTAATCTGCATGAAAGGCGGGGAAACCGCCTTTTTTCGTGTCCTCTGCCCGCCTCCTGCGCCTTGGGCTGGGGGTAAAATCAACCTTAGGACCTATGCATTTTTGGCCAGGACCGACCATACTATAACTACAAGCAGTAGTCAGAAACCCTGGAGGTAAATCTCATGAATGAACGTGAACGGATCCTAGACTTAGTTAAACAAGGTGTGATCACGAGTGAAGAGGCGTTGGTCCTCTTAGAGAACCTGGCCAAGAAGCAGAGCGCCCCACAGGGCAAGCAGTCTCAGCCTGACGCGACAACCGGCCAGACGCAGGCGGCGCCTGACGAAGACTCGGCCCTCACCAAACTAAATACTAAAATCGCGGAAGTCAGTGGCAGTTTGGACGCCACGAGCAATCAGATCAAGAAAACTCAGGCCAAGGTTGCCGCGAACAAGGAGCAGATCATTGTGCTCGACACGATGGAGGACCTTGACACGTTGACCGCGGCGAAATACGAAGAGCGCGGGACGTTGAAGCGGGAAAATGCGCAGTTAGGTGAGAAGTTGGTGCAACTTGCTGATCAGCAGGAACAGCTGCGTCAGACGCTCGCGGATCTGCACCGCCAGAAGCGCCAGCTGACTAAGCAAAGCCTTGCCGGCATCTTGCCAGACGACTGGCAGGATCAAACCAAGGATGCCTTGAACGATTTAGGCAAGACCGTCAGCGTGACGACGAACCAAATCGGGTCGATGGTCAAGAAGACCGTCAGCTCCGTTCTTGATAACGTGGATTGGAAAGACGTGAACATTAAGGTCCCGGGGCTGGCGACAGAGAAGTTCAGCCACACCTTTAGCTACCCGGACAGTCAGGCATCGATCATCGACGTTAAGGTGGCCAATGGTGATGTGACCCTAGTAGAAGGCGACGGCCGCGATGTGGTCATTCAAGCCGACATCAAGCTTTATGGTAAAATGGCCGGCGAGTCGCCGCTCCAGTCGTTTCTCGACCGGAGTCGGGTCGAAGTGACAGATGATCACCTCATTTTCCAAGTGCCGAACAAGCGGATTCAGGCGGATCTCATCATTACCGTGCCCAAGCGCGATTACGACCATGTTTCGCTGCGACTGCTGAACGGCAACCTAAAGGTCAACGCGCTTTCTGGCAAGGACTTTTTCGCCAAGAGCACGAATGGCGACCTGACGTTTTCAGGGTTGACTGCGGTCATGCTGGAAACCGAGGGCGTCAATGGCAGCGTGAAGGTCAACGGCCAAGTTCACGACTTGGTGGTTGACGCCGTCAATGGCGACATTAAATTTAAAGGCGACGCGAAGACGCTGGAACTCAAGACCGTTAACGGGACGATTCGGACCACACTGGTGAGCGACTTCAAAGCGCTGACAGCAAGCTCAGTTAACGGTGATGTGAAGCTTGCCATGCCGGCCAGCGTTGCGGTGACCGGCGAGGCGCGGACTCGGTTTGGCAGCATTAAGAGCCGAATGAGCGGCGTTGAAGCTGATGCGAAGACCAAAGCGCTGTCGCTTGACCGGCCTGGCACCGGCGCCGGCACCTTGAAGGCCAGCGTGTCCTCAGGCACGATTCAGCTCAAAGACACCGACTTATCGAAGTAAAGGGGTGACATGATGCCACTGTTGTTCTTACCAATCATTCTGATCATTGTGGGGATCGTGTTAGTCCTAGTGATTGGGTTCAGCTTCTTCATTGGGATCGCCTTGTTGCATATTCTGATCTGGCCGGTCCTGATTGGCTTGCTGATTTGGTGGCTGGTCCGGCGGCAGTCAGGCCACACCAGTCGGTCGCGGCGCCACGATCACCGCGACTGGCAGGAATACATCAAGCCGGGGCCGAAACCTGCCCAGCACGTCAAGGAAGAATCTCATCATGAGCGGCAGGCGCACCATGATGACTGGAGTGATTTTTAATGGGTTTTATCCGCAAAGTCATTTTGACCATGGTCGTGTTCATTGTTTACGCCGAGCTGCTGCCCAATCAGCTGTACGTGGCTGATTGGCAGGCGGCGCTCACCGGGGCAGTGATTCTCGGCCTGCTGAACGGGCTGCTCAAGCCGATTTTAAAACTACTGACCTTTCCACTGACCATTCTCACCCTGGGGCTGTCGCTGCTGGTGCTTAACGCGCTGATGGTCGTCTTGATGACTCAGGTCGTGCCGGGGATCACGTTTTTCAGCTTTGGTAGTGAATTGATTTTTGCTTTGGTGGTCAGTATCGTAAACGCGACGCTGGGTGAGCCCAGAAAGGACCGCTAAGCTAGAGCCAGGCAGGATTGCCTGGCTTTTTCTGATGGGCGCGGCCCTGTTAAGTTGCCAGCAGTGATGATACACTATTAACAATGAGTGAAAGGCGGGGTGGATCCAATGGCAGACCAAGTCTCAGTCAAGCAGCTGGTCAAAGACATTAACTTACTCGTGTATAGTGGTGAACCGTACTTAGCAGAGCGCCAGGTGGTCGTCAGCGATATTTCGCGGCCAGGCCTCGAGCTGACCGGTTACTTTAACTATTATCCCCATGAACGGATTCAACTTTTCGGGCGCACCGAAAGTGCCTTCGCGCGTAACATGACCGCTGCCGAGCGGCTGGTGATTCTTAAACGCATGGCGGCCGAAGATACGCCGGCGTTCTTGGTGTCGCGCGGGATCGCACCGCTGCCGGAAATGCTGGAGGCGGCCGATGCGGCCCACGTGCCGGTACTAGGCTCAAAGCTGCCGACGACGCGACTGTCCAGCTTGCTGACGGACTACCTTGAAAGCCGTCTGGCCGAGCGGCAAAGCATGCATGGCGTTTTGGTCGACCTTTACGGTTTGGGGGTCATGATCACGGGTGATTCCGGGGTCGGCAAGTCGGAAACCGCGCTGGAGCTGATTCAGCGCGGCCACCGGCTGATTGCGGACGATCGCGTGGATGTCTACCAGAAGGACGAGCAAACGATCGTCGGCGAGGCGCCAGCCATTTTGTCCCACCTGCTGGAGATTCGCGGCCTGGGCATTATTGACGTCATGAACCTGTTCGGCGCCGGTGCGGTGCGGTCGCATGCCAACATTGATTTAATCGTCCACTTGGAGAATTGGACGAAGGACAAGCAGTTTGACCGCTTGGGCTCCGGCGAACAGAGTCAGCAGATTTTTGACGTGAGTGTGCCGAAAATCACCATTCCGGTCAAAGTCGGGCGGAACCTGGCCTCGATCATTGAGGTCGCGGCGATGAACTTCCGCGCCAAATCGATGGGCTACGACGCCACGAAGACGTTTGAAAACAATTTGAATCAGTTAATTAAATCAAATGAACAGGCCGATCGGGCAGACGCCAAGGATTCGACCGATAGCGAGGGATAGTATGATTGCAGCTTTAAATCCAATTGCACTCAGGCTCGGCGGGCTCGAGATCCACTGGTACGGTGTGATTATTGCCTGCGGGGTCCTGCTGGCCGTGTGGCTGGCGACACGTGAGGCGAACGCCCGCGGGATCGGGGAAGATCACATCATCAACCTTGTCCTGTGGGCGTTGCCGTTTGCGCTGATCGGCGCGCGGTTGTATTACGTGGCCTTTGAGTGGCCGTATTACAGTGCACATCCCGATCAGATCATCGCGATTTGGAACGGCGGAATCGCCATTTACGGCGCGCTGATCGCGAGTGTTATTGTTTTCCTGATTTACTGCCGGGTAAAGTGGCTGCCAGCCTGGCTCGTGTTGGACATCGCTGCGCCAACCGTTATGATCGCGCAAAGCATCGGGCGCTGGGGCAACTTCATGAACCAGGAGGCCTTCGGGGCCAAGACCACGCTAACCTACCTGCGCGGCTTGCACCTGCCTGAGTTCATCATTCAGCAGATGAACATCGGTGGTGCGTACCGGCAGCCGACTTTCCTGTACGAATCCATGTGGAATCTGATCGGCTTCGTGCTGATCATGAGCGTCCGGCGCCACAAGGGCTGGTTCAAGCGCGGCGAAATTGTGCTCAGTTACGTCATGTGGTACAGCTTTGGCCGCTTCTTTGTTGAAGGCATGCGGACGGACAGTTTGTACCTGATGCCTGGGCTGCGCGTGTCTCAGCTGCTTTCGGTGGTCTTGTTTGTGGCCGCGTTAGGGCTTGTGATTTGGCGGCGCCACAAGAATGTGCCATGGTACATGGACGGCTTTTCCCTGAACAACTTATAGGAGTGATCTTTTGACTGATAAAATTGCGGTACTCGGCGCCGGTTCTTGGGGCACGGTACTGGCCAACCTGTTGGTGGAAAACGGCTTGAACGTCGCGCTTTGGACCCACAATCCCAAACAGATTCCCGAAATCAATGAGACGCACCACAATCAGCACTACTTGCCTGATTTTGTGTTGCACGATTGTTTGCGCGCGACGACTGATCTGGCGGCGGCCGTTGCTGGGGCCACGGTGATTTTATTTGTGGTGCCGACCAACGCGATTCGCAGCGTGGCCGAGCAAGTCGCGCCGTTGTTAACAGATCAACAGCCAATCATTGCCCATGCGGCCAAGGGCCTGGAGCTTAACACGAAGCTGCGGGTGTCTCAGGTCCTGACCGCCGTGCTGCCCAAAGGCGCCTTCCGCGGGCCGGTGGTGATCTCCGGGCCGAGTCACGCGGAGGATGTCGCAACCAGGGATATCACGACGCTGACCGTGGCGTCGACGGACCTGCAAGCGGCGCAGACGGTCCAGAAGCTGTTCATGAACGACTATTTCCGGCTTTATACCAACACCGACGTGCTCGGCGTCGAGCTGGGCGCGGCACTGAAAAATGTGATCGCGATCGGGGCCGGTGCGCTGCACGGCTTGGGTTACGGTGACAATACCAAGGCCGCGTTAATGACGCGGGGCTTGGCCGAAATTACTCGGCTTGGCACGCACATGGGGGCGAACCCGATGACGTTTATCGGCCTGTCTGGCGTCGGGGATCTAATCGTCACCTGCACCAGTGTCCACAGCCGCAACTGGCGGGCGGGCAACGCGTTGGGCCAAGGCGAAAAGTTGCCCGATGTGTTGGCGCACATGGGCATGGTGGTCGAAGGCGTCTCCACCGCGAAGGTCGTGCACGAGCTTGCCAAGGATCAGGACTGCGACATGCCGATTTCCGAAGGCATCTACCAAGTGCTGTATCAAGGCGCGCCAATTAAAACCGTGATCACTGACCTGATGGCGCGAGAAGGCAAGCCGGAATTTGATTTTGGCCTGACTTTACAAAATGCCTCGAAGCAGGTATAGTGGCTTAAGACTTACAAAACGTAAGCAAAATGCTGCGAAGGAGTGTTTGCCATGGCAAAACAATATGATGTGATCGTGATCGGTGCTGGCCCTGGTGGGATGACGGCGGCGCTGTATGCGTCACGCGCGAACCTGTCGGTGCTCATGCTTGACCGGGGAATTTACGGCGGCCAAATGAACAACACTGCGGCTGTGGAGAACTATCCTGGCTTTAAGTCCATTCTAGGGCCGGAACTGGGCCAGCAGATGTACGATGGGGCCACGCAGTTTGGAGCCGAGTATGCATACGGCAACGTGACTGATTTGACGACTGATGGCCAAATCAAAACCGTGGTCACGGATGAAGGCGAGTACCAGGCCAAGGCAGTGATCATCGCGACCGGGGCCGAGCACCGCAAGCTTGGGGTGCCTGGTGAAGAAGACTATGGCGGCCGTGGGGTCTCGTACTGTGCCGTCTGCGACGGGGCCTTTTTCAAAGGCCAGGAGGTTGCCGTGATCGGCGGCGGGGATTCCGCTGTTGAGGAAGGCCTCTACCTGGCAGGACTTGCTTCAAAAGTGACCGTGATTCACCGCCGCGACCAGCTTCGCGCGCAGAAGATCATTCAGCAGCGGGCGTTTGCCAACGATAAGATGCACTTTGTTTGGAACGCACAAACGGAGGAAATTCTTGGCGACGACAACAAGGTCACTGGTGTGCGGTATCGCGACAAGGTCACCGGCGAGGAGAAGGTTTTGCCGGCTGCCGGCGTGTTCATCTACGTTGGCATTAAGCCGCTGACGGACAGCTTTAAGCACGTTGACGTGCTCGATGACGCTGGCTGGATCCCGACTAACGAGCTGATGGAAACGCGGGTCCCGGGCATTTTTGCCATCGGTGACGTCCGCGCGAAGAACCTGCGGCAGATTGCGACTGCGGTAGGCGAAGGCGGCCAAGCGGGACAAAGCGCGTTCAATTACATTCAAGGCTTGCAGGACGACCAGCTGCAGGCCGGTGCTGTGCCTTCAGCCGAGGAAAAGTAAATGTTAGCACCAATCGGTAAACGCTGATTGGTGCTTTTTTCTTGGCTGCGGATGAGAGTTTGGACCGGCCGATTGAATCAGGAGGCGGCTGTGCGATAATAAACGAGTAAACCCTCGGGTGTGAATTGCTTGAGGAGGCGCTTGTGCGCGCTTTATTTTGAATCCAGGGTTACAATAAGCGTGTCAATCGCAGCCTGAATAATAGACAGGAGCTGATCACATGGGATATAAGGAGAACTATCAGGCGTGGCTAAATGAGCCCACACTCGATGCCACACTGAAGAAAGAGTTACAGACAATGGACGATGCCACGCAGCAAGAAGCCTTTACCGCGCCGCTGAGTTTTGGGACCGCAGGGATGCGCGGAATCATTGGTGCCGGCATTGGGCGGATGAATATTTACACTGTTCGTCAGGCCACTGAGGGCTTGGCCCGGTTCATGGACACGCTGCCAGCTGCGCAGAAGCAACAAGGCGTGGCCGTCTCGTTCGACTCGCGCTACATGAGCCAGCAGTTTGCCACTGAGGCGGCGGCGGTTCTTGGGGTGCACGGGATTCCGAGTTTTGTTTTCGATAGTTTGCGGCCGACACCGGAGTTGTCATTTGCGGTGCGCCACCTTAAAACCTATGCGGGTATCATGATCACGGCCAGCCACAACCCGAAACAGTACAATGGCTACAAAATTTATGGGCCAGATGGCGGGCAAATGCCACCGGCTGAATCCGATAAGATCACCGAGTATGTTCGCAGTGTCACGGATCTGCTCGGCATCCAAGTGATGGATGTGCACACGCTGCGCGAAAAGGACCTCATGCACATCATCGGGGAAGGCGTGGATGAGGCTTATTACCGCGCCGTGGGTACCGTGACGATCAATGCCGACCTGGTCAAGACGGTTGGCAAAGATATGAGCCTGATCTACTCGCCGCTGAATGGGACTGGCCGGATCCCGGCCCAGATGGTGCTGCGCAACGCCGGTTTTGAAAACTTTGAGCTCGTTTTGCCGCAGTCCACAGCTGATCCGGAATTTCCGACAACCCCGTTTCCGAACCCGGAATTCCCGCAAACGTTCGATTTGGCGATCGAGATGGGAAAAAAGAGTCATGCGGATGTCCTGATCGCGACTGATCCGGATGCCGACCGATTGGGCACCGCGGTTTGGACTGGCAGCAGTTATCAGCTGCTGACCGGCAATCAGATTGCCAGTCTGCTGCTGCACTACATCCTTGAGGCCCGCAAGCAGGCCGGCACGCTGCCGGCTAACGGGGCCGTGGTGAAGTCGATTGTTTCCACCGAGCTGGCAACGGCGATTGCCAAGGATTACGGCGTTGAGATGATCAACGTGGAAACCGGCTTTAAGTTCATCGGCGATCAGATCAAACAATACGAGGAAACCGGCAGCCACGAGTTTCTTTTCGGGTTTGAGGAGAGCTACGGTTACCTGATCAAGCCGTTTGTGCGTGACAAGGACGCCATTCAGTCCACAGTGCTGCTGGCGGAAGTGGCCGCGTACTACAAGTCCCAAGGTAAGACGCTGTGGGATGGCATTCAGGGCCTGTATGATCGTTACGGGCACTACGCGGAAAAAACGGTTGGCTTAGACTTCCCAGGCCTTGAGGGGCCAAAAGAAATGGCGGCCTTGATGACCAAGTTCCGTGAGGAAAGCCCGGCTGATTTTGCGGGCGTCAAAGTGGTTTCGACCGAGGATTACAAGTTGCAGCGCAAGACCAACGCGGATGGCACCAGCACGGCGATCGACATGCCGGTTTCCGACGTGCTGAAGTATCTTCTTGCTGATGGCACCTGGATCGCGATCCGGCCGTCCGGCACCGAGCCGAAGGTCAAGTTCTACGTGGGTACGGTGGCGGATTCGAAGGATGCCGCAGACAAAAAGCTGGCGGACTTTGAGACTGCACTGACCAATTTTAAAAACTCATGATGAAGTCAGGGCCTGGCACTAGAGGCCCTGTTTTTGTCCCGTGGGGTGAGTCTGGTCACGCCACTGGCAGGGGTGCCGAGGGTTGAATCATGACCATCGGCGTGGTAAGCTTTTTAAAATTTGCGTGAGGAGGCCAGCATCATGGGCATGCATCAATATATTCAAGGATTGGGCAATTTGGAGACGCTGCGGCGGGCACCGGGGTTCTTCAAGTACGCGGAGCACAGCGTTGCGGCGCACTCGTTCAAAGTGGCCGAGATCGCCCAGATGCTGGGCGACATTGAGGAACACGCGGGCAACGCGGTCAACTGGCAGATGCTCTACGAAAAGGCGTTGAACCACGACTACACCGAGCGATTTATCGGTGACATCAAGACGCCAGTCAAATACGCGACCCCGGCCTTGCGGTCCATGCTGGCGGACGTCGAGGAATCGATGACCGAAAACTTCATTCAAAACGAGATTCCTGCCGAGTACCAGGACGTCTACCGCCGCCGGCTTGGCGAAGGCAAAGACGACACGCTGGAGGGGCAGATCCTCAGCATTTCGGATAAGGTGGATCTGCTTTACGAATCGTTCGGCGAGATTGAAAAGGGCAATCCAGAGCGCGTGTTTGTCAATATTTACACAGAGAGTCTCAGCGTGATCATGAGCTTTGAGGCCCGGCCGAGTGTCCAGTATTTCTTGAAAGAGATCCTGCCGGACATGCTCAATGAGGAGTTTGCCGACCGCGATATGCTGAAGAAATTGACGCGGTCCGTGATGGCAAAAAAATAGTGAGGGTGAGCACGAATATTTGTTCGCTATGGTATAATAAGTGTCAGTCAAAAGTTGGGATCTCGGTTCCGACTTTTTTGTTGCAGGGCCTAGCTTTGGCGCCGATTGCGACGCCGGGCCACTGGAGGTAATCATATGATCACACGAATCGCTGATAAGAAATTTGAATTGGTCTCACCATACGCCCCGGCCGGGGATCAGCCTCAGGCCATCGCCAAGCTCACCAAGGGCTTCAAGGCGGGCAAAAAAGAGCAGATCTTGCTGGGGGCCACGGGGACTGGGAAGACCTTCACCATGAGCAACGTCATCGCGAACCTCAATAAACCCACGCTGATTTTGTCACACAACAAAACCTTGGCAGGGCAACTCTACGGCGAGTTCAAGCAGTTCTTTCCCCACAACGCGGTCGAGTATTTCGTCTCCTACTATGATTACTATCAGCCAGAGGCGTATGTGCCGAGTTCCGACACGTACATCGAAAAAGACTCGGCGATCAATGATGAGATTGATAAGCTGCGGCACAGTGCGACGGCGGCACTGCTGGAGCGTAACGATGTGATCGTGGTGGCCTCAGTGTCCTCGATTTTCGGACTGGGCTCACCAACGGAGTACCGAGACCATGTGCTTTCCATCAGGAAGGGCATGGAAATTGACCGGAACACGCTGTTGCGGCAGCTGGTCGACATCCAGTTCGAACGGAACGACATTGATTTTCAGCGCGGTCGGTTCCGGGTGCGCGGCGACGTCGTGGAAATTTTCCCGGCGAGTCGCGACGATCACGCCATTCGCGTCGAGTTTTTTGGTGATGAGGTGGATCGCATCACCGAGGTCGACGCCCTGACCGGTGAGGTTGTTGGCGAGCGGGAGCAAGTCTCCATCTTCCCGGCGACTCACTTTATGACCTCAGATGACGCGATGGAACGCGGGATCGAAGGCATCTCTAAGGAATTGACCCAGCGGTTAAAGGAATTGCAAGATCAGGGTAAGCTGCTTGAAGCGCAGCGCTTGGAGCAGCGGACGAATTACGACATTGAAATGCTGCGCGAAATGGGCTACACCAACGGGATCGAAAACTACTCCCGGCACATGGAGGGGCGCAAGGCCGGCGAACCGCCTTACACCTTGTTGGACTTTTTCCCCAAAGACTTCATGATCATGGTCGACGAAAGCCATGTCACCATGCCTCAGGTCCGCGCCATGTACAACGGCGACCGCGCCCGCAAGCAGACCCTGATCGACTATGGGTTCAGGCTGCCTTCTGCCTTGGACAACCGGCCGCTTAAGCTCAATGAGTTTGAGCAGCACGTGAACCAGATTCTCTACGTCAGCGCGACCCCTGGCCCGTACGAGCTGGACCGCGTGCCGAAGGAAGACGTTGCCGAGCAAATCATTCGGCCGACCGGGCTGTTGGATCCGGAAATCGAAGTGCGGCCGATTATGGGGCAGATCGATGACCTGACCTCGGAAATCAACAAGCGGGTCGAGCAGAACGAGCGCGTCTTTGTCACCACGCTCACCAAAAAAATGGCGGAGGATCTGACCGATTACCTCAAGGAAGAGGGCATTAAGGTCGCCTACCTGCACTCCGACATTAAAACGCTGGAGCGGACGCAAATCATCCGCGACTTGCGCTTGGGTAAGTACGACGTGCTGGTCGGCATCAACCTGTTGCGTGAAGGGATCGATGTGCCTGAAGTCTCTTTGATCGCGATTCTGGATGCCGACAAGGAAGGCTTCCTGCGCGCCGAGCGGTCGCTGATTCAGACGATTGGGCGGGCGAGTCGCAACGAGCACGGGAAGGTCATCATGTACGCGGATTCCGTCACGGATTCGATGAAAGGTGCGATCGATGAGACCAAACGGCGGCGGACGATTCAAATGGCGTTCAACGAGAAACACCACGTCACCCCAAAGACCATTGTGAAACCGATACGGGATGCGATCACGGCGGTCGATACCAGCGGTAGTGCGGATCCGGACAAGGACCGCAGCTTTGCCGAGGTGGATCTGCACGACATGAGCAAGGCCGACCGGAAGCAGCTGATCGGCAACCTGCGGACGCAGATGCAGGCGGCGGCGAAGAAACTCGACTTTGAGCAGGCGGCCACGCTGCGTGACACAATACTGGAACTAGAAGCAGAAAAGTGAGGATTTATGGCTAACGATAAAATTGTGATCCACGGGGCAAGAGCCCATAACCTGAAGAACATCGATGTGACCATTCCCAAAAATAAACTGGTGGTCATGACGGGGCTGAGTGGTTCCGGCAAGTCCAGTTTGGCTTTCGACACACTGTACGCTGAAGGCCAGCGCCGTTACGTGGAGAGCCTTTCCGCGTACGCCCGCCAATTTTTAGGGCAAATGGACAAACCGGACGTTGACTCAATCGACGGCCTCAGTCCAGCCATTTCGATTGATCAGAAAACAACGTCGAAAAACCCGCGGTCAACGGTCGGCACGGTAACGGAAATTAATGATTACCTGCGTTTATTGTGGGCGCGCATTGGCACACCCATCTGCCCCAACGATGGCACGGTGATTTCCAGTCAAAGCGTTGAGCAGATGGTCGACCGCGTGCAGAAGCTGCCCGACAAGAGCCGCATTCAGATCCTGTCACCGGTGGTTCGCCGCAAAAAAGGGGCCCACAAAAAAGTCCTCGAGAAAATCGTCCGTGAGGGTTACGTGCGGATGCGCGTGGATGGCGAGATCATGGACGCGAGTGCCGACGTCGACTTGGATAAAAACAAGAATCACGATATCGATATCGTGATCGACCGCATCGTGGTGAAGCACGGGGATGCCGACAATCGCTCCCGGCTGTTTGACTCGTTTGAAGCTGCACTGCGCCTGTCTGACGGCTACGCGAACGTGGACGTGATCGGCGGGGAGCCGCTGGTCTTCTCCGAGCACTTTGCCTGCCCGCTGTGCGGCTTTACGATTGGTGTGCTTGAGCCGCGGCTGTTTTCGTTCAACGCGCCGTTTGGGGCCTGCCCCGAGTGTGACGGGTTGGGCGAGAAGCTGACCGTCGATGTTGATTTGGTCGTGCCGGATCCGACCAAGTCGATTCAGCAGGGGGCCGTTGCCGCTTGGTACTCGGCCTCCTCGACGTATTACCCGGCCATGCTGGAACAGGCTTGCAAGGCGTTTAAGATTCCAATTGACAAGCCATTCAACAAGCTGACCGAGCGGCAGCGCGACATCGTCCTGAACGGCAGTCACGGGAAGAAGTTCCATTTTCACGCCGACTCTGATTTTGGCGGGGTCCGCGACGTGACGGCGCCGTTTGAAGGCGTGCTGCCAAACATTGAACGGCGCTACCACGCGAATAATTCGCCGTTCGGCTCCGATCAAATGCGGCAGTACATGACCGCGTTGGTTTGCCCCGTGTGCCACGGCAAGCGGCTGAACCGTCAGGCGTTGGCCGTGAAGGTCGCAGGCAAGGATATCGCAGATGCCTCGAACCTCTCGATCAAGCACGCCCTGCCGTTCTTCAAGAGCATTAAGCTGACCCCCAACCAGCAGGTGATCGCCCAGCCAATCGTGAAGGAAGTCAACGATCGCCTGACGTTCCTGGAAAACGTGGGTCTGGATTACCTCACCTTGTCCCGCTCCGCCGGCACGTTATCCGGCGGAGAGGCCCAGCGCATTCGGTTGGCCACTCAAATCGGGTCTAACTTGTCTGGGGTGCTGTACATCTTGGATGAGCCTTCAATTGGCCTGCATCAGCGCGATAACGACCGGTTGATCGCCTCGCTGAAGAAAATGCGCGATCTGGGCAATACGCTCATCGTGGTTGAACACGATGAGGACACCATGCTGGCCGCCGATTATCTCATCGATGTTGGACCCGGTGCCGGCGATAACGGTGGTCACATCATGGCCGCAGGAACGCCGAAGCAGGTCATGCGGTCGGCAAAGTCTCTGACTGGTCAGTACCTGGCAGGCAAGAAGTTTATTCCTGTGCCTAAAACCAGACGGCCGGGCAACGGCAAGGTGATCCGGGTCGAAGGTGCGGCCGAGCATAATCTGAAGCACATCAACGTGGACTTTCCCCTGGGGAAGTTTATCGGGGTGACCGGTGTCTCTGGCTCCGGTAAATCCACCCTTGTCAATTCGATCCTAAAGCGCGCGCTGGCGCAAAAACTGTACCGCAATTCGGAAAAGCCGGGCAAATACGCCAAGCTGATGGGGTGGCAGAACATTGAGAAGCTGGTCGATATCGATCAGAGTCCCATTGGGCGCACGCCTCGCAGCAACCCTGCGACCTACACGGGCGTCTTCAACGATATCCGTGCGCTGTTCGCCCAAACCAATGAGGCCAAGCTGCGCGGGTACACGCAAGGCCGGTTCTCATTCAACGTGAAGGGGGGCCGGTGCGAGCATTGCAAAGGCGACGGGATCATCAAAATCGAAATGAATTTCCTGCCAGATGTCTATGTGCCTTGCGAAGTCTGTCATGGGACGCGGTATAACTCGGAAACGCTCGAAGTCACCTACAAGGGCAAGAGTATTGCCGACGTGTTGAACATGACAGTCGACGAGGCCGTGAAGTTTTTTGCGGCGATCCCGAAGATCGCGCGCAAACTGCAAACCATTGTCGATGTTGGCTTAGGGTACGTCCAGATGGGCCAAAGCGCCACGACGCTTTCCGGCGGCGAGGCGCAGCGCATGAAGCTTGCCTCTGAGTTGCAGAAGATCTCGACCGGACGTAACTTCTACATTTTGGATGAGCCGACCACCGGCCTGCACACTGACGACATCCGCAAGCTCTTGGATGTGCTTCAGCGGCTGGTCGACGAAGGCAATACGGTCCTGGTGATTGAGCATAATCTCGATGTGATCAAGACGGCCGATTGGCTGATCGACCTGGGCCCCGAAGGCGGGGACGGCGGCGGCCAGGTGATCGCCACTGGCACCCCTGAGCAGGTGGCAAAGGTCAAAGCCTCGTACACCGGTCAGTACCTTGGCCCGATTCTGACCAGGGACAAGGCCCGGGCCGCTAGTCAAGCGGCAGCGCGGTAGGCAGCGCTCAGTTTGCCTTGTGGATTAATGGTCGAGTCAGTATGATGAACTCAAGAGGTGGCAAATTATGTTTAGACAGACACACTTTGGCTTTGACTGGGGCGAATTGTTCACCGGGATTGCATTGATCCTGGCGGCAATCGTCGTTCTGAATCACCCAGGTGCCACGATGGCAACCTTGACCTTTCTGTTTGCGTTAGTCGCGATTATCCGCGGCATCGCGATTTTAGCCAGCTTTACGAAGCTGCGCGCCTTGACCGGCGGCCTGGCTTGGATCAGCCTGATTGCCGGAATCTTCGATGTCCTGCTGGGGCTCGTCTTCTTGTTTGATCTCGAGTCTGGTGCGATCACGCTGGCTTACCTGTTTGCGATTTGGTTTCTGGTCGACAGTATTGCCAATCTGGTCAACGCGGGTCACATGCGCGAAGCTGGGACCGGCTGGTTTATTCTGACGCTGATTCTTGATATTTTCGCCGTGGTGGTCAGCCTGCTGCTGATCATGCAGCCGGTGGTGGCAGCCGTCGGATTGATTATTTTGCTGGCGACAGCCTTCTTCATTCTCGGGGTCAATGCGATCCTCACCGCCTTTGCGCGGCGTCAAATCTGATTGTTGCTGAGGCTGTGAGATAAAGCAGTTTTAGCCCAAAAGTACATGCGCCTTTGCGCCACGATTCGGGTTTAAAGTCGTGGAGCAGAGGCGTTTGTGCACGTGGCGGGGTTTGGTGGACCGGCGCTAGGCGATTTTCGCCTTGCGCGGAGAGACGCCAGGACTGTTGATGACACGCCCGGCATGTTACAATAGCAAAAGAAAGAAGGGATAGGATGGCAGACTCGATTAACCTCGTGGTGATCACCGGGATGTCTGGGGCCGGAAAGACTGTTGCCATGCAGTCATTTGAGGACCTTGGCTATTTTACCGTCGACAACATGCCCCCGGCGCTATTACCCAAGTTCTGGGAGTTGATGAAAGAAAATGGCAAAATCACAAAGATCGCGCTTGTGGTGGATCTTCGCAGTCATGCTTTCTACGACCAGATCAACGACATGCTCGCCAATTTGGACAACACCTCCTTTGTGACCACCAAGATCCTGTTTCTTGACGCCACCGACGCTGAGCTGGTGTCCCGGTACAAGGAAACCAGGCGCAGCCATCCGCTAGCCCAAGAGGGCCGACTGATGGATGGCATCAAGGAGGAACGGGGCCTGCTGACTGAGCTGCGCAACCGCGCCCAGGTGGTGATCGACACCACCAACCTGTCGCCGCGGCAGCTGCGTGAGAAGCTGTTTGTCATCTTTAAAACGGCTGACCATCCGACCTTTCATCTTGAGGTCATGTCCTTTGGGTTCAAGTACGGCCTGCCCATTGATGCCGACATCGTGATGGATGTGCGGTTTTTGCCCAACCCCTACTATGTCCAAAAGTTCCGCAATCGCGACGGTCGTGATCAGGAAGTCTACGACTACGTGATGGATAATCCTGCAGCCGAGGATTTTTACAAGAAGTTTTACGACCTGCTGGCCAGTATCACGCCTCAATATAAAAAAGAGGGCAAAAGCAGCGTGACGATCGCCATCGGCTGCACCGGCGGTCAACACCGCAGCGTTGCCTTCACGGAGAGAATCGGGCAGGCCTTCAAGACGGCGGGGTACCCAGTTGATATTACCCACCGTGATGTCAATAAACGGAAAGCGACGGTGAACCGCTCATGATGCCGAATGAAACAAAAACGATCCGCGTGATTCGCGGCAGACGCCCCAAAGTCGTCGTCATCGGCGGCGGGACCGGGTTGCCGGTGATCGTCAAGAGCCTGCGCGAGCAAAATGCCGATGTGACGGCGGTGGTCACTGTGGCCGACGACGGCGGTTCCAGCGGGGTGATCCGCAACTACATCAACGTGGTCCCGCCTGGTGATATTCGCAATGTTCTCGTGGCCTTATCTGACATGCCTGAACTGGAAAAGCAGGTTTTTCAGTACCGGTTCGAGAGCGGTGACAGTTTTTTTGCCGGGCATGCGATCGGCAACTTAATTATTGCGGCTCTCTCGGAAATGGGCGGCGGGATTTTTCAGGCGGTTCAGACCTTGTCGTCAATGATGAAGGTTGATGGCCATGTCTACCCCGCCAGTGATCGGCCGCTGACGCTGCACGCCGAATTTACCGACGGCTCCACGCTGGCCGGTGAAGCGGAAATCACGGCTGCCGGTAAACACATCAAGCGCGTCTGGGTGACCGACACCGATGATGACCTTGAACCCAAGGCCATGCCTGAGGTGGTCGACGCCATTCTCGCGGCCGATGTGGTGGTGATGGGGCCGGGGAGTCTGTTTACCAGTGTGCTGCCCAACCTGATGATCAAGAACTTGGGTCAGGCGGTGCTCAAGACCCGGGCCGAGGTGATTTACGTCGTCAACATCATGACGCAAAAAGGGGAGACTGAACACTTTACTGATGCCGATCACGTCCGGGTGCTCAATCGCCACTTGGGTGCCAATTTTGTCGATACCGTGCTGGTCAACATCGCACAAGTGCCAAAGAACGCGCTCGATGCGCAAAAGTACAACGAAATCCTGGTGCCCGTCCGGCCGGATTATCAAGGCTTGCGCGATTTAGGCTGCCGGGTGATTTCCGCGGACTTTTTGAAGCTGCGGGACCGTGGCGTCTTTCACGATGGCGACAAGGTGGCCTCGGAGATCCTGAATTTAGCCTTTCAAGTCGGCACGATGAAAAAGAGAAAGCGGTGAGTGGATGGCCAGTTTTGCCAGTACAGTCAAAAAAGAGCTCACCCAACTTGAGGTCCATCCCGAGCACGCCAAAGCTGAGCTGTCCGCGTTGATTCGGATGAACGGCAGTTTAACGATTCAGGACCACCAATTTGTCCTGAATGTTCAAACCGAGAATCCGGCCATTGCCCGGCGCATCTATAGCCTCATTCGCCAGGTGTATCATCATGAGGCCAACCTGATCGTCCGGCGGAAAATGAAGCTCAAAAAGAACAATCAGTATGTGGTCCGCCTCGCCACCGGCGTCAATGCGGTGCTTGAAGACCTGGACATTCTAGATGGGCGCAACATGGCCATCATGACGGCGGTGTCGCGCAAAGTGCTGAATGAACCGCAGCGAGAGCGGTCATATTTACGGGGCGCGTTCTTGGCCGGCGGATCAGTCAACAGCCCAGAGACGTCACGGTATCACCTGGAGATTTATTCCCTGTACAAGGATCACAACGACGACGTGCTCAAGATGATGAATGACTTTGGCCTCAATGCCCGGACGGTAGAGCGGCGCAGTGGCTGGATTGTTTACTTGAAGGAAGCAGAAAAGATTGCCGATTTTCTTCGGGTGATTGGGGCCACGACGGCGATGCTCAAATTCGAAGATGTCCGGATCGTTCGCGATATGCGCAACTCGGTGAACCGGTTGGTCAACTGTGAAACGGCTAATCTGAACAAAACCATTGATGCGGCCCAGCGTCAAATCGAAAATATCAACTACCTCAGAGACCGCGGGCTGTTGGAAGGGTTGCCGCCTAAGCTGAAGGAAATTGCCGAGATGCGCCTGGCCCATCCCGATGTTTCCCTGAAGGAACTGGGGGAAATGGTGCCAAGCGGGGTGATCTCGAAATCAGGCATCAATCACCGGCTGCGGAAGCTTAATCAGATTGCAGAGGGGAGTCGCCAGCCCAGCGAAAGTTGACACTTCCATTACCTAATTAAATCGTCTACAATAAACTCGATAGAACCGTTGGGTATGACGTCACTGGAGGCGAGCATATGACTAAACCGATTCGATTGAATGAACAGCTGTGTTTTTCCATTTACAAAGCACAGAAGCAGTTTAATCATTTTTATTCTCAAGCACTGGCTAAGTACAAGCTGACCTATCCGCAGTACATCACCTTGCTTTCCCTTTATGAGCACGGGACGATGTCGGTCAAAGAGGTGGGGCAGACGCTGAATCTAGACTCTGGGACTCTAACGCCGTTGATGAAGCGGATGGAGAAGGACGGCTGGATCTCACGGAAGCGCTCGGCGCAAGACGAACGCCGGGTTGATGTCAGCTTGACTCAGAAAGCCAAGGACATGCGCGATGAGATCTATGACCATGTGGGCTCATGCATGGCCTACCTGAACTTCCCGAGCGAAAAGTACGAAGCCATCAAGGCGCAGGTCGATACGGTCGATCAGCACCTGACGGCCATTCCGGACGAGAAGCTTCAGTAAGCACGCAATGCCTCGATTTTGAGGGGAATTTGCGCTGACGCTTGCATTTTGCGGCGCGCTCCCGTAAAATAATTGAGTACTTGCGCGGTTAGTGTAATGGATCGCACGTGAGATTCCGGTTCTCGAAATCCGGGTTCGACTCCCGGGCTGCGCAGCATTCAAAAGAGAAACGCCACTTGGTTGGCGTTTTTTTGTTGGCTGAAAGGCGCTTACCAGCGCACCTGGCAAGTGGAATATGCTAAACTAACGCTGACCGAAAAAAACTTTGGTCAAAGACTTTGACCTTTTTTGACGTTAGTGCTAAGCTTAGCACTGTAGTTTTAAGAGTGCTAAATACTCGTTAGGAGGTTCCACTATGCTAGTTCCGACAGTTATTGAACAAACCAGCCGCGGCGAGCGTTCGTATGACATATACTCTCGCTTGCTTAAAGACCGGATCATTATGCTGTCTGGGGAAATCAACGACCAAGTTGCCAATTCGGTCATTGCCCAGCTTCTGTTCCTGGACGCACAAGATCCTGATAAAGACATTTACCTTTACATCAACAGCCCTGGCGGTGTGATCACCTCCGGTCTGGCGATGCTGGACACCATGAACCTGATCCACGCGGATGTTCAGACCATCGCCATTGGCATGGCAGCGTCCATGGCTTCCGTGCTGTTGGCGGGCGGAGCCAAGGGCAAGCGCTTTGCGCTGCCAAACTCAGAGATCCTGATTCACCAGCCATCCGGTGGTGCTCAGGGCCAGCAAACAGAAATCGAAATTGCGGCGGAAGAAATCTTGAAGTCACGCAAGAAGTTGAACAAGATTTTGTCTGACGCGACCGGCCAGACTGAAGCCAAGATCAAGAAGGACACTGAGCGGGATAACTACATGACCGCGCAGGAGGCCAAGGATTACGGCTTGATCGACGATATCTTGACGTCGAAGGCCGACCAGAAGTAAGGGGTCATCTAAGTACCGGCGTTAACGTGCCGGTGCTTTTTTTAATGAAAAACAGGTGAGAAGGGTCCCGAATGACCAAGTTTGAAAATCGCGCCACTAAATTTGGAAATCGGTTTCTTTACGAAAAAAAGCGGTATTTGGGCAACAATTCTTCTAATATGGGAAGAGTTTTCGCCTTTTGGGCAAATCTCTTGCACCGTTTTCACGAGGCGGCTATAATAGAAAGCGTTGGTAAGGGAGATCCGGGTTAGCTGGGGTCCCAAAATTTTTTTGCCACCACTGGGTCACTAGGTGACACGGTAGGACGTCAAACGACCCACAAGAAGGACAATGAGCAATGCATTCTGAGTTCGCTTGGATCGAAGCAATCGCCCCAGACTTTATGGGTGTGATTACGCAACGTTATCAGATCTTGCAGTTCATCAGCTGGATGTCGCCGGTCGGTAGACGGGCGTTAGCCGAGCAGATGAAACTAAGCGAACGGGTCCTGCGGACGGAGACCGAGTTTCTCCGGAAGCAAGGCCTGATCAAAAGCTCGAAGTCTGGAATGGTCCTTACCAGCCAGGGCATCGAAGTCTTTCAAGGCCTGGAGCAGTTTATGAATCGACTGCTGGGGTTTAAGGAAGACGAGAAGCACCTCGCCGATAAGCTCGGCATTGACCACTGCTTGATTGTCAGTGGGGACGCTGATCAAAGCAGCCGGGTGTTGGACGAAATGGGCAAGGAACTGAATTCAACGCTGCAGCTGATTTTGCCTAGCGGTCAGCTGACCATCGCAGTGATGGGCGGCACGACAATGGCGCGCGTGGCTCAGCAGATGACTTACAAGCTGTCTGCCGGGCGTGAGCTCACGTTTGTGCCGGCCCGCGGCGGGGTCGGCGAGGCGGTGGCGATTCAGGCCAATTCCGTGGCGGCCAGCATGGCCGAAGCGACGGACAGCAAGTACCGCGTGTTGTACATTCCTGAAAACGTGAGTGCGAAAACTTACCAGCCATTACTTCAGGAACCCTCCGTGCGCGAAGTGCTGCAATTGATTGACAATGCCCAGGTAGTGATTCATAGTATAGGGGATGCATTGGTCATGGCCAAGCGCCGATCAATGTCTCCTGAGGCCATTGCCAAGCTCACCAAGCAACATGCTGTTTCAGAAACTTTCGGCACGTTCTTTGATGCGAGCGGCAAGGTGATTTACAAGATCCCAAGAATTGGGTTGCAGATTCCGGATCTTGATCATATCCCATATGTGTTTGCGGTTGCCGGGGGCCGTTCCAAGGCTAAGGCGATCACGGCATATATGAAAAATGCGCCAAGTCGGACGTGGCTCATCACGGACGTTGGCGCCTCAAATGCGATTTTAACTGGGGAAACCCGTTAGAATAAAACTCTTATTTCCTAAAGGAGGAAATTTTAGCATGACTGTTAAAATTGGTATCAATGGTTTTGGCCGTATCGGTCGTTTGGCCTTCCGTCGCATCTTTGAATTAGGTGCCAAGAGCAACGATATTGAAGTTGTTGCCATCAACGATCTGACCAGCCCAGCGATGTTGGCTCACCTGCTGAAGTACGATTCTACTCATGGTACATTCCCTGGTGAAGTCAGCGCTACCGACAACGGTATCGTTGTTAACGGCAAGGAATACCGTGTTTATGCTGAACCTCAGGCTCAGAACATTCCTTGGGTTAAGAACGACGGCGTTCAGTACGTTCTGGAATGCACAGGCTTCTACACCTCAGCTGAAAAGGCTCAGGCTCACTTGGATGCCGGCGCAGAACGTGTTCTGATTTCCGCACCTGCTGGCAAGATCAAGACCATCGTTTACAACGTCAACGATGACACCTTGGACGCAAACGACAAGATTGTTTCTGCCGGCTCTTGCACGACCAACTGCTTGGCCCCAATGGCTTACTTCCTGAACAAGGAATTCGGCATCGAAGTTGGTACCATGACAACGGTTCACGCTTACACCTCCACTCAGATGCTGCTTGACGGCCCTGTTCGCGGTGGCAACCTGCGCGCTGCGCGTTCTGCTGCTGTTAACACCATCCCTCACTCAACTGGTGCGGCTAAGGCTATCGGCATCGTTATCCCAGAACTGAACGGCAAGCTTCAGGGCCACGCACAGCGTGTCTCCGTTGTTGACGGCTCCCTGACCGAATTGGTTTCCATCCTGAAGACCAAGAACGTGACGGCTGACCAGGTCAACGCTGCGATCAAGAAGCACACTGACGGCAACCCAAGCTTTGGCTACAACGCTGACGAGATCGTTTCGTCTGACGTTATCGGCACAACCTACGGCTCAATCTTCGACCCTACCCAGACCGAAGTAACGACCGCCGGTGACTACCAGCTGGTTAAGACGGTTGCTTGGTACGACAACGAATATGGCTTCACTTGCCAGATGATTCGTACCCTGCTGAAGTTCGCGACTCTCTAATTTAAAACCTTAGAGCATTAACGATTTCAACCGTTATGAAGGGGGCGGAGGGAGTATCTCCCTCCGCCTTCTTTTTATGACAGAATGTGCAAAAACACACGCGCATTTCCCGGCCTATTGTGGGCTGGGCTTGCCGTGCCAAACCGCTGGTTTGGTAGGGCAAACCTAGTCCCCAGTGGCCAGGTGGATGTGCACAAAGCATTCCAACATTTTAGGAGGGTTTTATTCAATGGCTAAATTGATCGTTTCTGATCTAGACGTGAAGGACAAAAAAGTCCTGATCCGCGTTGATTTCAACGTGCCGATCAAAGACGGCGTCATCGGTGATGACAACCGTATCGTGGCAGCACTGCCAACGATCCAATACGTGATCGACCATGGCGGCAAGGCAATCCTGCTGTCTCACTTGGGCCGCGTGAAGACCGAAGAAGACAAGGCTAAGTTGAGCCTGCGTCCAGTTGCAGAGCGTCTTTCCGAACTGCTGAAGAAGCCGGTTACCTTTGTCCCAGCCACTCGTGGCAAGGAACTTGAAGACGCAATCGCTAAGATGAACGACGGCGACGTTCTCGTCATGGAGAATACGCGCTTTGAAGACCTTGACGGCAAGAAAGAATCCGGCAACGATCCTGAACTGGGCAAGTACTGGGCATCCCTGGGCGACCTGTTCGTCAACGATGCGTTCGGTACCGCTCACCGTCAGCACGCTTCCAACGTCGGCATTGCGTCCAACATGCCGCAAACGGCTGCTGGTTTCTTGATGGAAAAGGAAATCAAGTTCTTGGGCAACGCGGTTGAAAACCCGAAGCGCCCATTCGTTGCCATCTTAGGTGGGGCGAAGGTTTCTGACAAGATCGGCGTGATCCGCAACCTGGTTCCTAAGGCTGACAAGATCATCGTCGGTGGCGGTATGACATACACCTTCTACGCGGCTAAGGGCCTGTCGGTTGGCAAGTCACTGGTTGAGAAGGATAAGATTGACCTGGCAAAGCAGATTATGGACGAAGCCGGCGACAAGCTTTTGCTGCCAGTTGACAACGTGGTCGCAACCGAGTTCTCGAATGATGCGCCGCACAAAGTTGTTGAAGGCGCCATTCCTGACGGTTACATGGCTTTGGATATCGGTCCTAAGTCCATTCAGGACATCAAGGATGCGCTTAATGGTGCCAAGACGGTTGTTTGGAACGGCCCAATGGGCGTGTTCGAAATGCCGAACTATGCTAAAGGCACCTTGGAAGTCGGCACAGCCCTTGGCGATCTCAAAGACGCAACCACGATCATTGGTGGTGGTGATTCGACCGCCGCTGCCAAGCAGCTCGGCATCGCACCGAAGATCACTCACATCTCCACTGGCGGTGGCGCAAGCCTTGAATACCTGGAAGGTAAGACTCTGCCAGGCATCGCGGCAATTTCCGACAAGTAAGCTTCAGTTCTGAAAGGAAGTTAATTATGCGCACACCTATCATGGCCGGGAACTGGAAAATGAACAAGAACCCGGAAGAAACACAAGCATTCCTGGACGGCGTTAAGGGTAAGCTCCCTGAATCCAGCAAGGTTCAGACCGTCATTGCTGCTCCTGCAATTGACCTGACCACACTGGTGGCCGGCGCCAAGGGCACACCACTTCAGACTGCGGCAGAAAACTGCTACTTCGAAGATGCTGGTGCCTTCACTGGTGAAACCAGCCCGAAAGCCCTCAAGGACATGGGTCTGGACTATGTCGTGATCGGCCACAGCGAACGCCGCGGCTATTTCCACGAGACTGACCAGGACATCAACAAAAAGGCGAAGGCCATTTTGAAGAATGGCCTGCTGCCAATCATCTGCTGTGGTGAAAGTCTCGACCAGCGTGAAGCTGGCCAGACCAACGACTGGGTTGCTTCTCAAGTTGAAGCAGCACTGGCTGGCATCTCGGCTGCTGACGTGAAAAACAGCGTCATCGCGTACGAACCGATTTGGGCCATTGGCACAGGCAAGACTGCCTCTGCTGATCAGGCACAAGAAGTCGTTGCGCACATTCGTTCAATCGTTGCGAAGCTTTACGATGCCGAGACTGCGGATGCTGTCCGCATTCTTTACGGCGGTTCCGTTAAGCCTGCAAACGTCAAGGAATTGATGGCCAAGCCTGATATCGATGGCGGCTTGGTTGGCGGTGCATCGATGGATCCAGAAAGCTTCGTTGCCTTGGCCAACTACCAAGACTAATCCCACAGTTTTTCTGTGGTAAACTAAAAACGATAAATTCTGCCTGTTAAAGGCGATTAAAAGGAGAAAACATATGTCTATTATTACAGATGTTTTGGCCCGCGAGGTTCTTGATTCCCGTGGCAACCCGACTGTTGAAGTTGAACTTTACACGGAAGACGGCGGCTTTGGCCGTGCGCTTGTTCCGTCAGGTGCTTCCACCGGTGAACACGAAGCCGTTGAGCTTCGTGACGGCGACAAGTCCCGTTTCGGCGGCAAGGGTGTTCTGAAGGCCGTTGCCAACGTGAACGACGTCATCTCCAAGGCCGTTATCGGCTTGGACGCAACTGAACAACGCCTGATCGACCAGACCATGATCGATCTTGATGGTACCCCGAACAAGGGCAAGCTTGGCGCCAATGCGATTCTTGGCGTTTCCCTGGCTGCAGCCCGTGCTGCTGCGTCCGAAGTTGGTCTGCCACTCTACGAGTACCTTGGCGGCCCTAACGCGCACGTGATGCCAACACCGATGATGAACGTCCTCAATGGTGGCGCGCACTCCACGAACACCGTTGACTTCCAGGAATTCATGATCATGCCTGTTGGTGCGAAGTCCATGCGTGAAGCGATTCGCATGGGTTCTGAAACCTTCCACGCGCTGCAAGCTGAGCTGAAGGCTAAGGGCGACATCACTTCCGTCGGCGACGAAGGCGGCTTTGCTCCTAACCTGAAGGACAACGAGGAAGCCTTTGAGCTGCTTGTTGAAGCCATTCAGAAGGCCGGCTACAAGCCGGGCGAAGACGTTGCGATCGCCTTTGATGTTGCTTCTTCTGAGTTCTACGACCCAGAGACCAAGAAGTACACCCTGAAGTGGTCTGACCCTGATACTTCCTACACGACCGACGAATTCATCGATCTGCTGGCGAAGTACATCGACAAGTACCCGATTGTTTCAGTCGAGGATCCGATCGACGAAAACGACTGGGAAGGCTGGCAGAAGTTCACCGCCAAGATGGGCGACAAAGTCCAAATCGTCGGCGATGATCTGTTCGTTACCAACACCGATTACCTGAAGAAGGGTATCGATATGGGTGTTGCCAACTCCATCCTGATCAAGCTGAACCAAATCGGGACGTTGACCGAAACCTTCGAAGCCATCGAAATGGCCAAGGAAGCCGGTTACACCGCGGTTGTTTCTCACCGTTCTGGTGAAACTGAAGATACGACGATCGCTGACTTGGTTGTTGCAACCAACGCCGGCGAGATCAAGACTGGTTCCATGAGCCGGACTGATCGGATCGCGAAGTACAACCAGTTGATGCGGATCGAAGACGAACTCGGCAAGTCTGCAACGTACAAGGGCCGCAAGTCCTTCTACAACGTTAAGGCAATCGACTAGTCTGGCCCGCGCCAGTGCACATTTAACGTTGAGTTAAGTGCGATAAAGCATCCTGCGATTCTGCAGGGTGCTTTTTTTGATTGGTCAGCCGAAAAATTCACACTTTCTTCACAATTCACTCGCACACTATTATGTGACTGTTTTTATTCTACCAACTCACGGGGGAGTGACATCATGAACGAAGAACAAAGGGAAAAAAGCCCATGGCGGCGCAACCTGAACGTCTTGTGGGGGTGCACGTTTATTGCCGGGATCGCGTTTTCCGAAATCACCCCGTTCATGTCACTGTATGTCGGTGAGCTGGGCAATTTCACCAAGGCACAAGTCTCCCTGTACTCCGGCCTCGTGTTCGCCGCGACTTTTTTTGTGACCGCCATTGTGTCGCCGCTGTGGGGCGCGCTGGCCGATCGTAAGGGCCGCAAGATCATGCTGATCCGCGCAGCGGTCGGCATGGCCGTCGCGATGTTTCTGATGGGGCTGGTCACCAACGTCTGGCAGCTGATCGGTCTGCGAGCGCTGCAGGGCCTGTTTTCGGGGTTCATTTCGAATGCGCAGGCGTTGATCGCCTCGCAGACGCCACGCAACCACGCCGGCAGGGCACTTGGCACGCTGGTGACGGGTTCCACCTCTGGCATGCTGATGGGGCCGGTGATTGGCGGGCTGCTGGCCCAGTTCATGTCGATCCGGGTGACCTTCTTTATCACTGCCGGGCTGTTGATGTTGGCGGGCCTTGCCTCAGGCCTGTTCGTCAAAGAGTACTTTGTGCCGGCACCGCGTAAGAAAGGCGGCAAATCAGGTTTGGCCGGGTTGCTGGGCCAATTTGCGAACCCTAAGCTGATCATTGTGCTGCTAATTTCGACCATGATCGTTCAGCTGGGTAACGCGTCGATTTCGCCAATCATCAGCCTTTACATCAAAGAGTTGATGCACAACGCCGGGCCAGTGGCCTTGGTGGCCGGGATCATTGCCGCCTTGCCTGGGCTGTCCAACATCTTAGCGGCGCCGCGGCTAGGTGACTATGGGGACAAACACGGCTCCGGCAAAGTGCTGATTGCGGGTTACTTGTTCGCGGTCGTCATGTACTTTCCCCAAGGCTTTGTCACCAGTGTTGTTCTGCTCGGGGTCCTGCGGTTTGCCATTGGGATCTCCGATGGGGCACTGTTCCCCACGATTCAAACGCTGCTGACTAAGAACTCGCCGGCCTCGGCGACCTCAGCGATTTTCTCCTGGAACCAGTCGTTTCAGGCGCTGGGCAACATGTTTGGGGGCCTGCTGGGCGGGCTGCTCGGCGGGATCTTTAACTACAATGTCGTGTTTATCTCCACGGCCGCGTTGTTGCTCATCAACTTCATCATTTTGTGGTTCACGGAGCCGTCGCTTCGGCGCGGTTAGGTTCGCATTTTATGCGGCCCTTTTTTTGCTGTATAATGGAATAAGTTTCTTTGGAGGTGTGACATGCAAAAGGCTTCAAAAACCGTCGATCCCACGCGGCTGCGCTTCGTCCTTTTTGGACTATTGGTGGGCCTTTTGACTGGCGCTGTGGTGGCGGCGTTTAGATTATCGATCGAGCGGATCTTGTCCTTCATGCAGTCGCTGTATCGCGCGGCGACCCCAGGGCTCTTGGCCCTGATCGTGCTGGGCAGTATTGCCGCCGGCCTCGTCGTTGCCTGGATGCTGAAGAGTGAGCCGAATATCTCAGGGTCCGGGATCCCGCAGGTCGAAGGGCAGCTGCAAGGGGAGCTTGAGTTTCATTGGTGGTCGATCCTCTGGAAAAAGTTTGTCGCCGGGATCATCAGTATCGGCCCGGGGCTATTTCTGGGCCGGGAAGGGCCATCGATTCAGCTGGGTGCCGCCGTGGGTCAAGGCGTCGCCCAAGGGTTTAAGAAACACGGGTCAGACCGGCGCATCATGATCGCCGCCGGGGCCGCCGGGGGCTTAGCCGCCGCGTTCAACGCGCCAATTGCCGGCACCATGTTTGTGCTTGAAGAGGTTTACCATAACTTTAGCCCACTGGTATGGATCACCAGTTTGGCAAGCGCCGTGGGGGCCAACTTCATTTCACTGAACGTCTTTGGTGAAGTGCCGGTTCTGCACTTGGTTTACGATCGCCCCTTGCCGGTTTCTTTGTACTGGCATTTGCTCCTTCTGGGGGTCCTGCTTGGTGTTTTAGGGTTCGCGTATCAAAAAACGTTGCTCGCGATGCCCAAGCTGTATTCCTACACGCACATTCCGCGGGCGCTGCAGGGGCTGGTGCCGTTTCTTCTGGTGATTCCGATTGGCCTGCTGGATCCGGCCATTTTAGGCGGTGGCAACGGGCTGATCACTGGGTTTAACAGGAGCATTCCCGCGTTTGGGGTGCTGCTGGTGATTTTTGCGCTGCGGTTCGTTTTTTCCATGGTTTCGTATGGGTCCGGGCTCCCCGGCGGGATTTTTCTACCGATCCTGTCGCTTGGTGCGGTGATTGGGGCGGCTTACGCGGTGCTGATGGGCGACATCGGCTGGCTGCCGCGCGCCTACGAGATGAATCTGATCATTTTTGCCATGGCCGGGTACTTCGCCGGCATCGGCAAGGCGCCGTTTACCGCCATTTTGCTAATCACCGAGATGGTGGGCAACTTGACCAACCTGATGGCCATGGCGGTGCTGTCTTTGGTCGCCTATGTGGTGGTCGACCTGTTGGGTGGGGCCCCGATTTATGAGTCGCTGCTGCGGCGGATGACAACCAAGAACCGGCTGCAGGCGATTCACCGCATGGACCGCCTGGAGCTGCCGGTGTACGCCGGTAGTGTTCTGGACGGCATGGCGGTGCGCGATTTTAAGTGGCCCAAGGAAACGCTGCTGATGGCGATCAGACGCGGCGAGGACAGCCTGTTGCCGCATGGTGACACCGTGATCCACGGCGGGGATACCCTGGTCATATTGACCGATGCCAGCCGGCGGGCGGCAGTGCGCAAGCGGCTGCACGAGCTGGCGGAAAAAATGAGTGAGCAGGAGTCTTAACGAGGTTGCCCAGCGCGTGGTGATGCGCAAACTCGACTGGTCTTGACGCTGAGTTTGTGATAATCTACTACTAGTAACCATTTGCAAGGGAGGGAAAAACTTGCAGACCCTTTTTACGAATTTACTCATCATCGACTCGATCCTCATCGTGATCGCGACCCTGATGCAGCCAAGTAAGCAGCAAGATGCTTTAAGTGCGCTGTCTGGCGGCGCCACCGACTTGTTTGGTAAGCAAAAATCACGGGGCTTTGAAGCGTTTATGGAAAAGGTGACCGTTGTACTGGGCGTCCTTTTCTTCGCCTTCTCGCTCGTCTTAGTGTATCTGGCATCCCACTAACGAAGGTCTCCTGGTGAACAGGGGCCTTTTTTTGGAGGCAGGCACGTACGCAGCTGATTAAGCAAGCCGAAATTGCGGTGAGTGGTTTGGCTGGCCTGCGCTTGGATGCGGCCAATTAATTTAGAGATTGAAAGATTTTTATCAAAAGAAAACGAGGGACATGTATGACCACAGTCGGCCACTTAAGAAATGAATTACTGGCGACGTTTCGGCGCAACCCGCAGATCGGTTTTTCCACTGCGTCGCTGAATCGCGCGCTCAAATTGACGTCTGCCGAGGACTTTAAGGTGATGGTGCAGGCGCTCACCGGGCTCGAAAATGATGACTTGATTCATCAAGACGATAATCAGCGCTACATGCTCGGCGGCAAGCCGCAGAGCCTGGAAGGCGTGTTCCACGGCAACGAAAAGGGCTTCGGCTTTGTTGCCATCGAAGACCAGGACAATGATATGTTCATTGCCCCGCCGAACACCAAGTTTGCCATGGACGGCGACACTGTCGAAGTGACGGTGGTGCACCAGGCCCGGCCCGGCGACACCCGCGGCCCTGAAGGCGCGGTCACGAAGGTGGTCGAGCGCAAGAATACGCGCTTGGTCGGCGAGTACGCGCCGCTGTCTGATGCGGAGCACAGTCGGACCGGGTTCATTGGCACGGTCACCAGTCATGAGAAAAAATTGGCGCGCTATCCGATTTTTATCAAGGATAACGGCACCGTGCCGGAACGCGGCGACATGATCATGGCCGAGATCACCGAGTTTCCGAACGCCGACCGGCCGAACAGCATGGTCGGTTTGATCGTTCAGAACCTGGGCAACAAGAACGCGCCTGGGGTCGACATCATGTCGCTGGTGCTGGCCAACGATATTTACGTGGATTACCCGGATGACGCGATGGCCCAGGCCAACGGCATTCCGGATCACGTGACGGCTGAGGACCGGTTGGGTCGCCGTGACATCACCGATCAGCCGGTGGTCACCATCGACGGCGATGACTCCAAGGACTTCGATGACGCGGTGGTGGCATGGAAGCTGCCCAACGGCAATTACCATTTGGGTGTCCACATTGCGGATGTGTCCTACTACGTCACGGAAGGCTCGCCGCTGGACAAAGAAACATACAAGCGCGGCACCTCGACTTACTTGGTCGACCGTGTCATTCCGATGCTGCCATTCCGGCTCAGTAACGGTATCTGCTCGCTGAACCCGAATGAGGATCGCTTGGCCATGTCGTGTGACATGGAGATCGATGGCGAAGGCCATGTGGTCAGCCACGAGATTTACCAAAGCGTCATTCGGTCCCACGGCCGCTTGACCTACAACAAGGTCAACCAGGTGCTCGATGGCGATCCTGATGCGACTGCCGAATACGGCGACTTGGTCCCAATGCTCAAGCTGATGGCGGACCTGCACAAGATCCTTTACAAGATGCGCCATGGCCGCGGCGCCATTGACTTTGAGGAAAATGAAGCCAAAATCATTGTGGATGATGAAGGCCACCCGACCGACATCGTGCTGCGCGAGCGCGGCGTGTCCGAGCGCATGATCGAAAGTTTCATGCTGCAAGCGAACGAAACGGTCGCCGAGCATTACAACCGCATGCACGTGCCGTTCCTGTACCGGGTCCACGAGACGCCGGATGAGGACCGGATCAAGGACTTTGTTGATTTTCTGGCCACGTTCGGCCTGCAGGTCCCGATCAAAAAAGGGCAGCAGGTGACGCCAAAGATGCTGCAAAACGTCAACACCGAAGTCGCCGGCACACCAGAGGAAATGATGGTCAACGTCAAGATGCTGCGCAGCCTGAAGCAGGCGCGGTACTCTGACGAGCCCCTTGGCCACTTCGGGATCGCCGCCAAGTACTACTGCCACTTCACGAGCCCGATTCGCCGTTATCCTGACCTGGTCGTTCACCGGCTGATCCGGACTTACGCGATCGAAGGGACCGGTGACAACGTTCAAACCAAGTGGGCGGAGAAGCTGCCGGACATTGCGGCCCAGGCCTCGACCCGTGAGCGGCACAGTGTCGACGCCGAGCGCGCCGTGGACGACCTCAAGAAGGCCGAGTTCATGGCTGACAAGGTCGGCGAAGAGTTTGATGCCGTGGTTTCCGGCGTTGCCGGATTTGGGATGTTTGTGGCCCTGCCGAACACCGTTGAAGGGCTGGTCCACATCACCCGGATGACGGATGACTATTATGGCTTCCTGGAAAGCCAGATGGCGCTGATCGGCGAGCGCACCCACCATATCTACCGCATTGGGCAGCCGGTGCGGGTGAAGCTCGAAGCCGTCGACGTTGAACAGCGTCAGGTCGACTTTTCGCTGGTGCCGACGGCTGACACCCCGACAACCGATCTGGCCGTGCCGAAGCAGCCCCGCCGCCAGCCGCGGCACGATGACCACAAGGCCGGTGCGCCCAAGCCTGGCGATCAGGGCAAGCGGCACAATGCCAAGCGCCCGACCGGCCACGCCAAGCCGTTCCGCAACACGATCGGCAGCCAGGTCAAGGGTCACGCGACCCGTGGTGGTAATAAAGGAAACAGACATTAGCCAAGGAAGGTGAGCCGATGGCAAAGAAAATGAAGCCAAAGCCCGATAACCTACTGGCCCAAAACAAAAAGGCCTGGCACGATTACAACATTCTCGAAACTTACGAGGCGGGAATCGCCCTGACCGGGACTGAAATCAAGTCGGTGCGGGCAGGCAAGACCAACTTGCGTGATGGGTTCATTCGCATTACGAATAATGAGGCCTGGCTGGTCAATGTGCACATCAGTCCTTACAAAGAGGGCAATCAGTTCAATGTTGACCCGCTGCGTTCTCGCAAGCTCTTGCTGCATAAAAAAGAAATCGCCAAGCTGCTTGCTGCTTTGACCCAGCAGGGTAAAACCGCAGTGCCGCTGCGCATGTACCTGAAGCATGGCTACGCGAAGGTGCTGATTGGCGTGGCGGAAGGTAAGAAGCTTTATGATAAGCGTGAAGCCTTAAAGAAAAAGGACCAGAAGCGTGAAATGGCCCGGGCACTGAAAGAACGCTATTAACACAAAAAATCCAAGCCGGGTGGGCTTGGATTTTTTTGTCGTCTTCAGAGCCGCAGAAACACGTCGAGCCGAATGTAGGGCCAATTGCCTTTCATGGTCCAATCGGTGATCTTGGCGTAGACGTTCAGGCCGGCGTCTAACAGGCGCGCGATGACGATGTTTTCTTTCTTTGGGAGGTAACCGAGCTTGCGGCCGCTGGGCGTTTCGACTCTGGTCGCGAACGCGTCATAGGCGTTTTTCTCGCGCAGCAGTTTGACCTGCATGCCCAGTTCCAGGTCGCTGGTCAAAGTTTCTGGGTCGGCGACATGGGCGGTCCCTGCGACGTGATGGTTGATGAGAAGGATCTCGTCTCCTCCGGCAACATGCTCAGCTTGACTCGGCATCCCGCCATGCCAAGGGGTCAAGCCGCTACCACCGGCGACCGGCTTGATTTCAAATTCACTCATTGGTTTCATCTCCTAAGTCGCCCACCAGCTGCCCGTAAAGGACGATATTGGCGGCGACCTGCTGTTTCAGCTGGTTGAGGGTCAGTTGTAAGGTGGCCTGGTGATGCGCGCGCCAGGTCTCGTTTTGGAGCTCTTTCTCGATGGTGAGCGGCCACTTTTGATGGAGCTGGACGTTGCGCCTCCGCTCCCTGGCCAAATCGGTCAACAGCTTGGCCAGCTGCTGGTGCAACTCAGGCAGTGATAAGGCTTCATCATCGCCATCATCCAGAATCGCCGCGATGGTTTGCAAAACCGCCAGCAAGCCGTTTGCATAGGCATCAAGGACAATCAAAAATAATTTGGCATCGGCGGCGCTTTGATGAGGATGTAAATCGGGGTGCAACGCTTTGATCAGCTGCTTGTACAAGGCGTTCAGCTCGTCCGTCTGGGGAGCGGATAACATTGGCAGGGAGAGGTACTCCCTCGCAGTGGTCAGCTGACCGCGCATAACCGACAGCGAGTGGACCCGTTCTTCAAACTGCTGCGTCACCCGCACTTGAATTGCAGGGAGGTCGATGGGGAGACCGCGATTGAGGTACTGACGAATCAGCCGGATCCGGTAGGCCGTTTCGTCCCGCTTCAGCTCGGCCTCATAAAGCGCGATCTCCAGGGGGCCAAATTGGGTCCAGTAAAAGGCCTCGAGGTTGGGGAGGCGATGGTTGGCCAAGGCGTCATTTTCCTGGACCGCATCCAGGAGCAGTTCTCGCACAACGTCCAGGCGAAGACGCGCCAAAGCCAGCTCGGGCGAAGACATTAATTCGTACATGCGGCGCACCTCCTTTTAAATCTATTATCCAGCCACGAGAAACCGGTTGCAAGCCAGGCCTAAAAAAAGACCCGCTTGTAGCGGATCTGTGCTGCGCTTACGCGTAAATGTAATCGCGCGTCAACGGTAAACCGGTGCCTGACGGGGCCTTGGTGACCAGATACTGAATGACATCGATGTTGCCCGATTCGAATGAGGCACCAGCGGCCTGAAGGTAAAGGTCCCACATCCGGGTGAACTCGTACCCGAACTTCTGCTGGATCGTGTTGCGGTGGGCGTTGAAGTTTTCGTCCCACCGTTCAACGGTGTGCTGGTAATGGCGCCGCAGCGGCTCCAGATCGGAAATCTGCAGGCCGGCATTGATAATGTTATCAATGTTTTCGCTCAGACCGGGAATGTAGCCGCCTGGGAAGATGTACTTGTTGAGCCAGGCATTCGTGGCGCCGCCTTGCTGCCGGGTGATCCCGTGGATCAGAGCTGATCCGCCGTCGGCCAAGAGCTTGGTGACATCTTTGAAGTACAGGGGCAGGTTTTCCTTGCCGACATGTTCGAACATCCCGACTGAGGTGATGTAGTCGTACGGCCCATCAGTCAGTTCGCGGTAATCTTCGAGCAGGACCCTGGCGTGATCTTGCAGGCCCAAGTCCTTGATGCGCTGGTTGACGAAATCGTACTGCTCCTGCGAAAGGGTGATGCCCGTGACGTCGAGGTGGTAGCGCTTGGCGGCAGTCAGCATCAGCGTGCCCCAGCCGCAGCCGATATCCAGGAAGCGGCGGCCCGGCTGCGGGTCGAGCTTGCGGAGGATGTGATCGACTTTGTTTTGCTGCGCTGACGTCAGATCCTGATCCCAGTCGTCAAAGTAGGCGCAGGAATAGGTCATGGTGTCGTCCAGCCAGAGTTTGTAGAAATCATTGCCCAGGTCGTAATGCGCCTGAATGTCCTGTTTACTCTTTTTCTCCGTGTGTGATTGCTTCGGAATGAAGCGCATCAGCTTTTTGTTGCGCATAAACGAGCCGGCGCTTTCGTAAGCGGCCGTGATGACCTGCTGAAGCGGGAATTGACCGCCCCCGGTCACATCGACGTCACCGCGCATGTAAGCCTCGCCAAGGGCCAATGAGGCGTTTTTAAGCAGGTCCCTGACCGGGATGGCCTTTTTCATGTGAACGGTGATACTTGGGGTGCCTTCACCATATGTCTTTTGCGTATGGTCCCAGTATTCCACTGTCACCGGAATATTGAACGAATGCGCAAACATTTGGTCGTAAAATTGTTTCTCGAGCATGTGTGACCTCCTTAAAATCTGTTCTAAGTTACTTTACTCTTTTCACCGCGAAAAGAAAAATGACAACCCCTGAAAAACTGCGTGCAACATTGTGGGGATGCCACTTTCATCGGCATTGAAGCCGCCCGGTCAAAATTGTTTTCATAAAATAATTGGCGATTTTCAGGCCTCGTCGTCAGGCTCGTCAAGCGTGTAGTAAAGGTCCTTTTCCGGGAGCAGCACTTCCGCGCGGGTGGCGGCGTCAAGCGCCTTGGCCTCACGTTCCGGGTGGAAGCTGTGCCAAGGCACGATGATCCGCGGTGCGACCATTTGCGCCAGCTTGATCAGATCCGGGCGCGTGGCGTGGCCGGAGCAGGAGAGAAAGCGCAGCGGAATCTGATGCGCGGCGAGGAAGTCCTTCAGTTGCTGAAAGCGGGGATCATAATCGCCCAGTGGTTCGCCGTTGGTGTGGACGTACTGCGAAACCGGCAAAGTCGCCAGCCAGTCCAAGTGCGCAAAGGCGCTTTCCAGCACATACTGGGCTGGCGCTTGCCGAATCGTTGCCAGCTCGATGGTTTCGCCAATGACTTGGTCAGGGGCCTGGTCAGTCATCTCGGTCAGCACGGCTGCGTCCGGCTTTTCCCAAACCATCTGCCGGCCAGCCTGGTGGGCTACAGTTTGAATCGCCGCCAGCCGCGCGTAATTGCGGATGTAGGGGTTGATGGCCACAAGCGCCGGGGCTTGCTTCAGCACTGCCAGCAGGTGGTCCTGGAAGCCTTGCTCGGTCAGCGGCACGCTTGGATGGGCCTGGTCTTCAACCGGCGTTTCGGTGTCAAAGGAGAACGTGGTGCCTTCGATCATGAACATGGCGAGCTTTTTGTCGTGAAACACCTGGGCCCAGTGCGCGACGCGTTCGGGGTGTGGGCCATTGAGACGAACGTCACCGGAGTGCGCGTACCAGCGCTCACCATCGCCGACAAGCAGGGCCATGACGCCGGGCTCGTCGTGATCAGACGCGAAGCCTTCAACGGTGAACGCGCCAACGGTCACGGGAGTTTCAAACGGCAACGGGTGGAGATTGTGAACGGGCTTTTCGATGCCCAGTCTGATCAGCGTTTTGTACAGCTGGTAACTCGGCGCCGACAGGTAAATCGGAATGTCAGACTTGAGGTACTGCAGCGCGCCCATGTGGTCGATGTGCAGATGGGAAATAAAGATGGCCTCATGGGCCCAGGGATCTTCCGCTAGTCCAAAAAGTTCCGGCACGTTTGGCAGTTTGCCGTGGTCGATCGCCGAAGCAACGGTTTCGTCGGTGAGGTCCGCCGCCACCCCAAAGTCCATGATCACCCGACTGTCGTCAGTTGAAAATTCGACGATGTTGCCGCCAATTGTGGTGAGTCCATTCAAGAATCTGATTTGCGTCATGATATCCTCCTGGTTAGCGGCGGTGCAGGCCGCGCTTGTACCGCCTAATCGTAATGGTTCATTTTACGCCACTTTGCGGCCAAGGTCACGCGGTGAGCGCAGAGCGCGGCCGGTCAAAAATTGGGGACTGGGGGTTTGACAAAAAAAGAGCCGGCCGAGGCCGACTCTTTGTCGTTCATTTTGGTTACTTGGCATCTTTCAGAATTGCTTCTGTCTTCTTCTGCAGCGTGCCCATGGCATCGACTGGCTTGGTGTGCTTAGTGGTCATGGAATCAACCGCGTCAAGCAAGTCGTTACGGTACTCGGTAAAGCCTTTAAAGGCAGTGGACTGGAAACCGGAATCCAGTGAGTCAACGGCCGCCTTGTTCACTTCGTGCTTTTGCAGGTAACTCTGGAAGCCGGCATCCTTGACCGCGGACTTGCGCAGCGGCACGTACCCAGTCTGTTCAGCCCACTTGATGGTTTCCTTCTTAGA
The DNA here is from genome assembly GCF_001436615.1 of Lacticaseibacillus camelliae DSM 22697 = JCM 13995. Classification (NCBI taxonomy): domain Bacteria; kingdom Bacillati; phylum Bacillota; class Bacilli; order Lactobacillales; family Lactobacillaceae; genus Lacticaseibacillus; species Lacticaseibacillus camelliae. The sequence continues at coordinate 4,370 of NZ_AYZJ01000067.1, read as the reverse complement.
GGTGAGGAACTTCATGAAGGCCCAAGCACCTTTGCGCTGATCCGTCGAAGCGGACTTGAACATCACAAGGTCATTGCCGGCCAGTTCAGTGGCTTTCTTGCCCTTGTAAGAAGGTACCGGGGTGGTGTTCCATTCAAAGCCCTTCGGTGCATCTTCCTGCATCGAGGAAACACCGGCTGAGGAGCCGATGTAGAAGAGGGTCTTGCCAGAGGTGAAGTTCTTGTCGCCGTAAATATCTTCACCGGCGGTCTTGGCTTCGCCGTCCTGCAGCATGTTGAAAATCATGTTGGTGACTTGCATGGTCTTCTTGGAGTTCAGGTTAGCCTTCAGTCCGGTCGTGACTAGCGCATTGCCATTTTGACGCGCCAAGGCTTCGAGCTCCATATCGAAGGATTGGTCAAAGCCGACCACTGCCACGCCCTTGCTCTTGAGCGTCTTGCCCAGGGCTTGAAGTTCTTCCCAAGTCGTTGGCACTTTAGTGACACCCAGCTTCTTCATGAGCGCTGGCTGGTAGTACATGATGCGAGTCGACTTGGAAAACGGCATGGAGTAATACTTGCCCTGATACTTCGAGCTGGAAATAAACGCTGGGTAGATGTCGTTCAGTGAACTCTGACTCAACTTATCACTGCCCTTGAGCATGTATGGATCCAGCGGGGTGATGAAACCGTTGGAAACATAGTCGGGAACGGTGGTGTAGGTCGTCTGCGCGATGGTCGGCAGTGACTTGGACTTGGCGCCGGCCATGATCTTCTGCTGCAAGGCGGTGTAATTGCCCTGCGCAGTGCCTTTGACGACGTACTTGTTTTGCGAGTTATTGAAGTCCTTAATAATGCCATCAAGTGCGGTCTTGTAAGGGCCATTCATTCCGTGCCAGAAAGTGATCGTCACTTTCTTATCACTTGTGCCGCTGTTACTTGAAGAATTCGAATTGCCGCAAGCGGCAAGGGTCAAGCCGAGCAAAACGGCGGCTGCCCCTAGTAATGATTTACCCCAAACACTCTTTTTCATGAGTTAAACTATCCTTTCAATCCAGCTTTTGAGATACCAGCAATAATGTATTTCTGTAAGAAGATGTAAACAATCACCATCGGAATGATGACGAAGGTCGAAGCCGCCATCAGCAGCTGATACTGCGTCCCGGCATCGGTGGTGAAGGCTTGCAGCCCAACCGGCAGGGTGCGCATGTTCTCGCTGTTGGTCACGATCAGCGGCCACATGAAGGAGTTCCACGAACCGATGACCTCCAAAACGGTCACGGCGGTAATGGTGGACTTGCTCATCGGGACTAAGACGGTCCACAGGTACTTCCAGTCCGATGCCCCGTCCATTTTGGCAGCGTAATAAATCTGGTCAGGGGTGGACTGAAACGTCTGCCGGAGCGTGAACACGGTAAAGAAACTGGCCAACCAGGGCAGAATCAAGGCCCCGTAGGTGTTGATCAAGCTCATTTTGGACAAGGTGACGAAGTTGGGGATGATCAACATCTCTCCGGGGATCATCATGGTGCCCAGGAAAATCATGAACAGTAAGTTCTTGCCCCAGAACTTGAGCCGGGCGAACGCAAAGGCCGCCAGGATACTCGTCAGCAGTTGGCCAGCGGTCGTGACCACCGTGACGATCACTGAGTTAATGAAGTAACGCAGGAACGGGGCGGCGTGGAAGGCTTCGACGTAATTGTGCCAGCGCAGCACCTTGGGAATCCAAACCGGTGGGACCTTGATGGTTTCCGGGCCGGACTTCAGCGAGGTCGAGATCATCCACAGGAAGGGCACGAGCATCGTCAAGGCCCCGATCGAAATAATCAGGTAAAGTAAGATACGGCTGATTTTTTTTGCCATTGTATGACCTCCTTGTTAGTAGTGCACGTGCTTGCGGGAGTACCACAATTGCACGAACGTGACGAGGAGGATCAACACAAACAGGACAACGCCACTGGCGGCCGCGATTGGGTATTTGTACTCGGTGTAGAACTTCTGGTACAGGTAGTACACGATCGTCAAGTCGGCCTTGCCTGGGCCCGGCGTGCCTTGGAACAGGGCGAAGATCTCGTCAAAGACCTTGAATGAACTGATGACACCATTCACGGAGACCAGGAAGGTGATTGGCGAAATCATCGGAATGGTCACGTTCCAGAACCGTTGCCAAGCGTTTGCACCGTCAATTTCGGCCGCCTGATAGTAGCCTTTATCGATGTTGTTCAGCCCCACCAAGAACAAGATGATGTTGAACCCAAGGCCTTTCCAAATGCTCATGATGATCAGGGCCAGCAGTGACCAGTGGGGATCGGTCAACCAGTTGATGGGGTGGATGCCGACAAGGCTGAGAAAGTAGTTCATCAGCCCGTAGTCGGAGTGATAGATCCAGTTCCACACCATCGCGATCGCGACGGTCGAAGTCACGAACGGGAGAAAGTAAACAGTCCGGAAGAAGCCCGAGAGCCATTTGATTTGGTTGAGCATGAGCGCAATCACGAGTGACAAGACCACCGTGATTGGGACGACCCCCGCCACGAAAATCAGCGTGTTGCGGACCGCCAAGTGAAAGTCCGGGTCATTCCACAGGTAGACGAAGTTGTCGAACCCCATTTTGCTGACTTTATCCGTGTAGAAGTTGTACTTGGTGTAAAAACTCATCAGCAGCGATGAGATGATCGGCCAAATACTAAAGTTGACGGAGATCACCAGCATCGGCAGTAGATAGAGGTAGGCTTTGAGCGATGATTTGAGCGTTGGCTTCTCATTCATCATGAGAATCACCGCCAAAAATCAGAGCGCCTTTGTCGTCGAAAAGGAAGAACCCGGCCTTGGTCAGGAAAAAGTCGCCTTCTTGCTGATCCGCCGGCAGCCCGGCCATTTCGGTGGACAACAGTGTCTCACCGTTGTAGGTCAGGTTGGCCGTCGACTCGCGCCCGTACTTTCTGGCCTGCTTCAACCCGGCGTGGATCTTCGCGACCATGCCCTGGCCGTTGTCGAAGGGGACAATGGCTTCGCTGCGAATACCGGCCGTTTTGGCCTGCGCCAAAATGCTTGCCGGCACGCTGGCGACCAGGTCGGCCTTCAGCGCCTCGGCGGGCAGGGTGTTGATCACCGGCTCGCCAATAAATTTGGCGACAAACAGGTTGGCCGGTCGGTCGTATAAGACATCCGGGGTTGAGAACTGCTGAATGGTGCCGTGCGCCAGCACCATGATATTGTCGGAAATGTGCAGCGCCTCGTCCTGGTCATGGGTCACGAAAATGGTCGTGACGCCAGTTTCCTGCTGGATGCGGCGAATTTCCTGACGCATTTCGATGCGCAGGCGCGCGTCAAGGTTTGACAACGGTTCATCAAGAAGCAAGAGCGACGGCGATTTGGCCAGGGCCCGCGCGATGGCGACGCGCTGCTGCTGCCCACCGGACAGGCCACCAGGCTTCTTGTCGAGCTGATCGTCCACGTGGACAAGCTTGGCAAGTTCCTCGGCCCGCTTGTACCGCTCGGCCTTCTTGACCTTCTGCATCTTCAGCGGGAAGGCGATATTGTCGCGCACCGTTAAGTGCGGGTAAAGTGAGTAGTTCTGAAAGACCATACCGACCTTGCGGGCCAAGGCGTCTTTTTTCGTGACGTCTTCGTCCCCAAAATAGATATGGCCAGAGGTCGCCGGCAGGAGGCCGGAGATCAGGTTAAGGGTCGTGGTTTTGCCCCCGCCGCTTGGCCCTAATAAAGAAACAAGGGTGCCATCAGGAATCTGAAAATTCAGATGCTTGAGGGTATCTTTCTTTCCATCGTAGGACAAAGTGACGTCTTTAAACGTTACTTTCAACCCAGTTACGCTCCTTCAACTGTATTCGAGTGCCGCCAACTGCCATGAGCGACACTAGATATATCGTAGCAAAGATACGCTCATGCCACAAGATACAGTATGATGACAGATTTAGCTTACCAGATGTGGCAGATGAGAAGGAATGCCTTTGATTCTATCGCATTTATCGAATGGAGACCGTTTCTGTTTACCCTAAGAGTAGGGAGGCAGTGGGCCAGGATTTAAAAACTCTTTGGCCTGTTTTGCCAAAGTCGGCAGTGACACCGATAATGCTTAAAATAATAACAATAGAGGATTTCACTTATGCTTACGATTACCCGACGACAGGGGATGATGAGACGGTTTAATCAATTTTGGGATGGCCAGAGCCGCCGTATCGGCCTTTGAAAAGATAAAACGCCTATCCTCGCATTTGGGCTGAGGCGAAAACTTTGCTATACTCAGTAGGCGAATGGCCAGCGAGCAAGGAGGGGATGTTGCGGCGGCGCTGGCTGGATCAATAAGGCCGCAACAATTACCTCAATTTTCAAGTCAAGTGCAACGATGATAACGAATCCTTGATAGTGGTC
>NZ_AYZJ01000066.1:0-373 GCF_001436615.1 Lacticaseibacillus camelliae DSM 22697 = JCM 13995 | reverse complement strand
CTTGATCATCTGATCCAGCTGTGCGAAACCGATCTGATTGTGCAAGCACTCAAACTCCTGTAAACACCGGTCGCCACGATACCACACACCATAGCTATGGCCTTTAGAAACATCCAATGCGAAAACATCGGACACAATATTACTTCCTTCCTGAATTGTCGAAGCCGGTCCGCACCTTCATCTCGGAACTCATTTCCTAAACGCGATCTCGAAGACCCACAATCTTAAACCAGAATTGCGCGACGAAGATGACGGAGATCCTTTTGAGTTACGGACTCGAGGTCCCAAAGGCTATGATCGATCTTAGCTTCATCTTCAGTGTAACGGACAAAAAGAAAGCTCCGGTAAGAATCGAGGTGAAGCCTCAATTCTC
>NZ_AYZJ01000065.1:0-16732 GCF_001436615.1 Lacticaseibacillus camelliae DSM 22697 = JCM 13995 | reverse complement strand
AGGAACCAGATATTGTTGTGGTAGAAAATTTGTCTAACTTTTCTATGGCACTTCAGCTACCAAGCTTCCAAGGCCGCGGCGAACTTTGCAACAGTTGACTTTGCGAAGGAATTGGCCGATGAAGGCATCACTGTCAATTCAGTCAATCCAGGCTGGACGGCCACCGGCTTCGGTGGGCGCGACGAAAGCAAACCCCCGATTCCCGGGATGCAAAGCATCCAGGATGGTGCCAAGCATGTTGTTGAAATGGCCACGACCAGCAGCAAGGATACCCTGACCTTCACGGAAACTGCCGGCCCACTGCCTTGGTAGTTTTTTCTCCGGAAGACAGACTAAAAGGGCTCCTGTCCCTCAACGATTTGTTGAAGGGCAGGAGCTCTTTTCAGCTGCGCCGTAAATTACTTCAGCGCGTCTGCCACTGCCTGGTTCACCGTTGCCTGCTGGCTTTGAATCAAAGCCACCCGGCTGGTGATCACGCTGGTGTCCATCTTGATCTCGCGACCAAGCCCTGGCACGTCGATTTTCGGTTCAAAGAAGGCCTTGAACTCATCCAACCGCTGCTGGGTCCGGAACACACCGGCGGTCACCGTGATGTAAGTGGTGAACTCCATGTCGCCACCGACCGTTTCGTTCAGCCATTCCCAGTTATCGCGCAGCCAGTCCCAGGCGAGCTGTTCGCCCTTTGGATTGGCCAGGACACCGCGGTACCAGCTCCGCAGATCCTGCGGTTTGATGGTATCGGGATCTTTGTAAAGCGCGATGATCTGCTTAAGGACCGCCTCGTCATCGCTAGCCGGGAGCGCCTGCGCCAGCGCGCTCTTCACACTCGGGTCAACGGCCGTACGGTAGGCGTCAAGTAACTGGTCAGCCAACTGAGTGCTGCTGAAATGCTCAGTCTCATTGGCCAAAATGGCCGGCCGCGCCGATGCCGGCAAGCTTGCCACGTCATCAGCATGCTGCTGGAACAACTTGTGCTCTTGGGCAATCGCGTCCGAATTTTCCGCATAGCCGGCCGCGCCCAAGATCCAGTTGCGAGTCAGCTGATCATCAACGGATTCACCGGCCTTTTCGGTCAGACCCAGACGTGCGTACTGCTCAGCGGACAGCTGGTTGTAGAAGGCTTTAAGCTGCTTTTCTTCCGCAGAATCAGGCGCCACAAACTTGCGCAGCTGGCGGGCTGCCTGGTAAATCGCCGTGTTGACAATGTTTGACTTGCTGTCCTTGAAGCGCTTCAGCAATGGCACAACCGCGGCGTAAGTCGTCACGCCGGCCTCAGCCTGCAGGCGGGTGTCTTGGATCAGCTGCAGCTTGGTGGTCGGGTCTAATTGGTCGGCGTCTTTCAAAATGTCAGCCAAAAGCGCATCGTCGTACTTCACGATGAAGTGCGAGTTGTTGCCCACGTTCAGACGGAATGGCTTGCCTTCCTTGGCCCGCAGGTCAGCATAATCGCCCAGAACGATTTCCTTGTCCTTCATGATCTGTGGCGCTGCGGCGTAGTTACTTTCCAGCGGAATCTGCCACTGGCGGCCGACATCCTTGCCTTCACCGATGAAGAACTGCTTCTGACTCAGCGTCAGCTTGCCATTCACGACCTTCGCAGAAACGACGGGGTATCCCGGCTGTTCGAGCCAGGAATTCATGATCGCCCCAACGTCGAGGCCGGACGCATCGCCCAGCGCTTGCCACAGGTCGGCACCTTTGGCATTGCCGAACTTATGGGCGTCAAAGTATGCTTTGAGCCCTTTGCGCAGCTTGTCATCGCCAAGCAGTGCCCGCACCATGACCAGCATCCGCGAGCCCTTGGCGTAAACAATCGCGCCATCGAAGACGGAGTCGATATCGGCGGGGTCCTCAACAGAAACATGAACGGACTGAACCCCGTCTGTCGCATCACGCTGCAGCGCAGAAGGCACTTCGGCAATTTGATACAACTCCCAGATGCGCCAGTCAGGTTGCAGTGCATCCACACTCAGGTATTCCATCATGTTAGCGAACGATTCATTAAGCCATAGGTCATCCCACCACTTCATGGTGACCAGATCGCCGAACCACTGGTGAGCCAGTTCATGCGTGATGACCGTCGCCACGTACTGCTTGACGGACAAGGACGTGTTGTCCGGATCAATCAGAATTGCGGCTTCACGGTAGGTCACTAGGCCCCAGTTCTCCATGGCACCGGCTGAAAAGTCCGGCAGCCCCAACTGGTAGGAGTGTGGCAGCGGATACGGCGTCTGATAGAAGTCCTCGTAAAACTCAATGGCGCGCTTGGCGATGTCCAAGGCAAAGTCGAGCTCCTTTGGCTGGTGGGCCTTGGTCGCAAATACGCCGATCTCAACGCCGGATTTGGTCTTCGTCAGCTTCTTTTGCATGTCGCCGAAGGCAAACGCGATCAGGTAGGTGGACATGCGCATGGTCGTGTCGAAGTAGTGAACGCCGTTTTCGACCTTCTTCTCGGGCATGTTGGCAATAATGAGGTCTTCCGGCTTTTCGTCGAACTTAATGGCAACGTCAAAGGTCGCCTTGGCCTCTGGCTCATCAACGCCAGGAAAGGCCTGGCGCGCTGCAGTCGACTCAAACTGCGTGCCGATGAGTTCCTTCTTCTGACCATCAACGGTGTAGTAAGACGGGTAAATGCCCATCATCGAATCCGTCAGGGACGTGCTGTAGGCGATGGTCAATGTTGTCTCACCGGCGGCCGGCAGCGTGATATCAAATTTTTCGTTAGCGTCATCGACCGTGAACGGGACGTCTGCCCCGTCAACAGTGACTGACTCAATTTTGAGGTACTTTTGATTCAACGCAATTTGCGGTTCGAGTGCCTTACCAATGACGGTAGTTTTACCCACAATTGTCTTCTTGCCCCGATCGATATCAAGGTACAAGTCGTAGTGCGAAGGTTGGAACGTTTCGTATAAGTGTTTTGCCATTATTTCCCCTCCGAAATTTTAGTGTGTTTTCATTATAGCCTATTCAGCGGCTCGATGCGCCGGTTTGGCCCAAGTTCGTCCGCAACCAGCCGAAATGAGCCCCTTGAACCCACCTAATCCATAAAAAAGTTACGCACTTCGTCGGCGACTTTCGGTAGGAATTCGTGTCCGTACTCGGGCAGGACGTACAGCTGCTTTTTCCCAGTCAGCTGGTTATAAGCGGCAAACTGTGCCGGGATCGGGACGACCTGGTCCTGCAGCCCCATGGCCCACACCAGCGGCGTTTTGATGCTCGCAGCAAAGTGCTGCACATCGATGTACTCAAGCGTATCAAAGAACTGCGCCTCCCGTTTGTGCAGCGGATCGCGGTACTTGAACCAGTACGCCAGCTGGTCGTAGCCGTTAGTTTCCGCGCCTAACTGGTAGGCCTTGCGGTAGTCACACAGGTACGGGTAATTCACATAAGCGCGGTGAATGGTCGGCACCAGGCCAAGTGTGGCCAGGGTCAAGCCGCCGCCTTGCGAGCCGCCCATCGCGTACAGTCGCGATTGATCCACCCCGGGCATCCCCGCGAGTAAGTCGGCGGCCTCCGCACAGTCGAGAAAGACGCTACGATAATACAAATTCGCCGGTCCGTCCTCGACCCCACGGATGATCAGGCCTTTCAGAGTGCCACCCTTGGTCTTGGTCGTGTCCTCGCTCGGCCCGCCTTGCCCGCGAACGTCGATGGCCAGCACCACAAAGCCCTCGGCGGCCCAGCCGAACTTCTCGGTGAAGTCGCCAGCGTCCACGTGGTAGCCATGAAACATCAACAGGCCTTTGTGTCGCTTGCTCGGATCAAACGGCTTGGGCATGATCAGCTGCGCGTGAATGCGCGCGCCGCCGACCCCGGTGAACCAGTAGTCGTAGGCCTGAGCCAAGCGACTTTTAATGGGCACCGGCGTCTGGTGCACCTCAGGGGCAACGGCACGCATTTCCTTGAGGCCCAGCGCCCAGAACGCATCGAAATCCGCCGGCCGCTGGCCCATACCGCGGTAATCTTTGAACTGTTTAATATCAATCATCGTTTACTTGGCCTTCGCCTTATCGACCAGTGCCAGCGCCGTCGCGAGGACCTTCTCGCCGTTCATGCGGCCGTAATCCATCATGTTAATGGCTTGAACCGGCACTGGCAAGTCAGCCTGCAATTTGCGCACCGCATAGCTCACCTGCGGCCCGATGAGAATCACATCAGGATTATATTTCGCCACTTGTGATTCCAGTCCGTTGACGCCAATCGCCGTGATCTCAGCATCGACTCCCTGAGCCGACGCGGCTTTTTTCATTTTCGTGACCAACAAACTACTGGAAAACCCACCAGCGCATGCCAACAAAATATTCACCTTTGCCATATGAAAACCCTCTCTTTCTTTACACGATTAGAGTAGCTTTCCACTTAATTGATTGCAACCGTTTTCTGTAAACTTTTCATCTGTGTTTTCAGGTCGCCTTCCCCCGCCTAATGACATCTTTGTCTCGACAGGGTATACTCACTTTTAACCAGAAAGAAAATATTTGGAGGAAACGCTCATGGGCAATCGTTCGCGGGCCTACCGCGTTAGCATGCAGGCACTGTTTCTCGCGCTGATCGCCGTGCAGACCATGGTCCCCATGCTGGGGTACCTGCCACTCGGCTTCGTTAATCTCACCATCATTCACATCACCGTCATCATTGGGGCCATCATGTTCGGTCCGGGCGAAGGACTGTTGATTGGCACGGTCTGGGGTGTTTTGACCATCGTTCGCGCCTACACCGCTCCGACCAGCCCGATGGACACCTTGGTGTTCACGAACCCACTAGTTTCCGTTGTGCCCCGCATGCTCGTCGGGGTGTTTGCCGCGCTGACCTTCTGGGGCGTATACAAGCTGTTCAAGAAGGTCGTCATCGCCAGCGTTGTGGCTGGCGCCATTGGCTCTTTGACCAACACCGTACTGGTCCTGCTGGCCATGGGCACGCTGTACACGGGTCCTGTGGCCTCAGCATACAAGGTGTCAACCGGAGCCTTGGGTAAGGTGCTGGGTGCAATCGTCGTCACCAACGGCGTGCCCGAGATGATTGCGGCGATGATCATCACGCCGCTGATTGTTGGGGCCTTGGTCGCCGCGACTCACATTCGGCCGTGGCGGGCAGACAAATAATGCTGGCAAAATCAGCCGCCTCGAGTCCTCACTCGTGGTGGCTTTTTTGCATGACAAGGTTTGCTCGCGATTAATGCAGAATGTATTTAGACCAAAAAATACGTCGGTCAGGGGTGAAAAATGCGCAAGTTCCAAATACCGGAACATTAACATTGATCTTAACTAGGCCTAGAAAAGACCTGCTTGATGCAAGAATTCTTAGTCAGGATGAGTTTGACGCCAAAAAGCGTCAAATTGTGGGACTGTAAAAGCCTTGAATCATGTCTGTGCCAACTGACGCAGATGTGATTCAAGGCTTTTTTCGTGCTTTAGATTGCGATGTCACAACTCTCGTCCGCCTCGGACAACACAAGAGCATTGCATTTTACCCTAACAGCACCAAGGACACTCCTTCACTAACCAGATGAATGATGTCGCGTGCGGAACGGTCACCCTTGGTGCTGGGCCAGGTAGTTCTGCTTGTGGAACCAAGCCACGCTTTTATCGAAAACGGAAACCATATCGTTCGCAAAATACAGGATATAGGTGAAGAACAGGGTCAGGTTAGCATCCCCCTGCAGCGCAGTGACGCCCCAAAGCACGATGGAGAAAAGGCTTTGAATGATCCAGAAGTAGTACTGGTCTGAAAACCGCAGCGTGGCAAGCAGCGAGCCCGTCACGCCGATGGTTCCGGTCAGCGCGTCGATGACTGGGCGCGGGGAGATGAACAGGTGCGTGTCCATGAAGTACAGCAACCCGAACACGACCACAAAGAAAGCGGCAACCCCGAGATACGCACGCGCCCCAACATCCTGCAGCTTGCGGACGCGGGCGCCAACGTTTTTGGCCCAGCTCGGCATGAGCAGCACCGGAATGTCGAGCAGCACGATGTAAGAAAGCTGCAGGACCACGTCGGCAAAATTGCGGGCCCGCGCCGCCACCAGAATGTAGATAATCGCGCTGGTCAGGCCAAAGACTCCATTTAGCGGCCGAACGTTGGTGATCGAAATGGTGCAAGTAAAGCCGAGCATCCCCGCGACCATCGTCAGCACCGTCCACACCGTCAGTTTATTGACGATTGTGGTGCCCAGGATCACGCCAAGGCCAAACATCAGCAGAACGTAACTGGAAAACGTCCAGCCGCGCATCTGCTGAACATACCAGCGCGGGTCAAAAATACTGGTGATCGCCTTGTCTTGGTCGATTGAATCTTTCATTGATAAGCCCCCAATTTTTGGAAAGTGCGTTGTCAATTATAGGCGGATAACGGTGATGCATTCAACGTTGACATTGGCTCTCACCGGTGTTACTGACACTGAAAACCGCCTTGCGTCAGTGAAAGTCTTACGCCAATGCGCACCATTAATTGTGTCCCAAACGACTACACAAAATAATCCGTTCGCTCATCAGGTAATCCCGTTTTGCGCGGCGTTGTGGCCCGTTCTCCCTTCACCATCGCAAGCGCAACCCGCACTGCATTGTCTGGACTTAAGGCCAGCACGTGGTCATCATCCCACATCCACCCTGCACGCTGGCCCGCACGAAACTTCAGGACCTGACTGTGCGAGCGGTCGACCACCGTCAGCATCACCGTTGGATCATGCGAATTGGCCGAATCTTGGACAGCAACGGTGTACATCTCCAGCCCCTTAAACTGGTCGTCCAGAACCTCACAAACCGCGTTGATTACCTGCCAATTAGTCATCCACCACACCTCCGATCGCCCCCAGTATAGCAGAAAAGCAAACACGTGTTCGTGATCAACTAATATTTAACTGTTGGTCAGGACGTGCTGCGGCCGACTGATTCAATAACCGGCGTATTCTTTGAAACGAACTGATTGAACCTGTTAACATTTAATCAGAGAGAAGGTCGGCAGTGAATGAAATAACGCCCGTGGAGGTCAGCCAATGGAAATCATCGAGCGCATTAATGCCAGTGTTGTAGTCACTAAAACCAGTCATGGCCGAGAAGAAATTATCCTCGGCCGGGATATTGCAACGAATACGGAAAGCGAAGCCGGGCTCGCTGAAGACCGTGTCAATCAGCGCTTCACCTTGCAAACCAAGTTGTTGCAGCGGCGGTACGTGAAGCTAGTTCAGTGCGTCCCGTTTGAAGCCGCCCAGCTCGCGGCGGAAATCATTGCTCGCGCCCGGGCGTTAGGCATCAAGCCGGCCGACAGCATTTATTTGACGCTGACTGAGCAGCTGGCGATCGCCATGGCGCGCACCAAGCATCACCAGCCTGCCCCTCCACGTCTTGTGTTTGACCTTGCCGCCTATTTTCCGCGCGAAACCGGACTCGGCATTTGGGCGCTGGACCTGGTCGCCTACCGCACCGGAATCACGTTGCCGCAGACGGTCGGCGAACAACTCACGCTGACGTTTTTGCAAGCAGAATGCGAAGACACCGACACCGAACTGGATGTGGTACTCCAAGTGATGCATGAGAGCCTGCACATTGTCCAAACCGAGTTTGGCTACAGCCCGAATATTCACTCGGCGGCCTACCTGAGTTTCATCACCCATCTAAAAAATTTTGCCAAGCGCATGTACCATCATCAACCCACTGCGGCGCATGACCGCACGCTGATTCGCGACATCAACACCCGCTACCGGCATTCGGCTGCAGTGGCAGAAAAAATCACAGACACGCTGCGGGACCGTTACCTGTATCAGCCAACCGCCGCGGAGTGCGCTCACCTCACGCTCAATATCGAGCGCCTGATCTACCATGCTCAGGCCAACTAAACCCATAATAAGCAAAAGTGCCACGCCCAATAATTGGCGTGGCACTTTTGCTGTTGTCAGAACGGTCAGGCCGCCGAAGGGTATCAATTGGGCTGGCCGCTGCGAATAATTTTTGCGATTGGCCGGCCCTTGGCCAGTTCATCAACCACCTTGTCCATCTCACGCACGCGCCGCATCAGTGGGTCGGTGACCTTTTCAACGCGTACCCCGCAAATCATGCCAGAGATCTGGTCGGCGTGAGTGGTCCATTTTGCCTGGTCGCAAAAGTGGGCCACTGTCAGCGTTTCGGGAAGGGCTGCCAGCTCTTCTTCCGGCCAGCCGGTCAGCCAACCCAGCACCGCGTTCAACTCCGCCTGGCTGCGGCCCTTACGCCTTACCTTATTCAGATACAGGGCGTAAATCGACGCCATTTTCATTTCACCGACCGATTTTGTCATGATGGGCCTCCTGTCGTGTGCGCTTGCTAAATTCAGTATACTGGCCCGCAGTTGCTCTGCCAACCACCGTGAGTCTCTCTGTGACCAAATTGAAACAGGTGCCAAGATGCTTTTGCCTTTCGCATCCACCGCCGAATTTTGATACAATGAAAGCGGTTAGAAAATTTGTAGGAACAACTACGCAAATGGAGGTTCAAAATGAGTTTTCCCAAAGGATTTCTGTGGGGCGGCGCCACTGCCGCCAATCAGTACGAAGGCGGCTTTGATGAGGATGGCAAGGGGCTGACGGCCGTGGACGTGACGACCAACGGCTCGGCGACTGAGCCGCGTAAAGTGACCTGGAAAAAGGCCGATGGCACCACTGGCTTCTCACCGATGGTCTGGGGCAGTGATTTCGCGGTTCCTGCCGATGCCACGCCAGCCGTGCTGCCGGATTACTACTACCCGAGCCACGGTGGCACCGACTTTTACCACCATTATCAAGAGGACATTGAATTGCTCGCGAACATTGGCTGCACGACTTTCCGCTTCTCGATTGCCTGGAGCCGAATCTTCCCAACCGGCGAAGAAAGCGAGCCCAACGAAGCCGGGTTGGCGTTTTACGACAAGGTCATCGACGAATGCGTCAAGCGTCATATCGAACCTTGCATCACCTTGCAGCACTACGACACCCCGCTGGCACTGGTGCAGAAGTACGGCGGCTGGGCAGACCGCAGACTGATCGACCTGTTCGAAAAGTACGCCACGGTCGTCTTTAAGCGCTACGCCGGCAAGGTCCACTACTACACGACCTTCAACGAGATCAACGCCATGGACGAAGCCCCTTACCTTGGCGGTGGCCTCACCGACCCGACGCCGCAAAACCGCGCCCAAGGAGCCCACAACCAGTTCGTTGCCTCCGCGAAAGCCGTTCGCGCGGCACACAAAATCGGTAGCGACATCCAAGTCGGGATGATGCTGGCCTATCAGCCTGTTTACCCGGAGACCTGCAACCCGAAGGACCAGGTCGCGGCAATGCTCAACATGGAGCGCGGCCTGTTTTACGCCGACGTTCAAGCCGGCGGTGAATACCCCAAGTCCCGCTTGATTCAGTACCAGCGCGAAGGCATCAAGCTGGATGACACACCAGAGGATTACGAGTTGTTGAAGCAGTATCCCGCTGATTTTCTCAGCTTCTCCTGCTACACCTCATCGGTCGTGACCGCTGACCGCAGCCGCAATGAAAACGCCCAGGGCAACTTGGGCGGCGGCACCGTGAAGAACCCCTACCTAGAGACCAACGCCTGGGGCTGGGCCACCGACCCCGACGTGCTGCGCCTCGCGTTGAACAACTTGTGGCACCGGTATCACAAACCGCTGTTTATCGTTGAAAACGGCCTCGGGTGGGCCGATGAAGTCGCTGCAGACGGCAAGATTCACGATGACTACCGAATCAACTACTTGCGTTACGCCGTTCAGTCCATGAAAGATGCCATCACCGAGGACGGCGTTGACCTGATTGGTTACGCCTTGTGGAGCGCCATCGACCTGGTCTCCAACGGCACCGGTGAAATGAAGAAGCGCTACGGTCTGGTTTATGTTGACCGCGACGACTGGGGCAATGGCAGTCTCAAGCGCACCCCTAAGGATTCATACTACTGGTATGAGAAAGTCATCAAATCAAACGGCGAAGACTTGGCATAGTCGCTGAATGCCAGCACAACCAATGAGCAGCCAGCAGCGGCTGCTTCTGTCACATTTATACGCAATGGAATTTACCAGCTGAAAAAACGGTGCCGCTCTCAAGAGGTGACACCGTTTTTTGGTTTAGTTCGCGACTTCGATAGTCACGGTCACCGTTTGGGTTGTTCGGTTGATGACCCCCAAATCGATCGTCACGCCAGTTTGCTTGCGCGAAGCGGCCAGTGGATCATCCGCCCGCTGACCAAATGACATCATACTAGGTACGCTCTGCTCATCGACGGTCACCTTCACCCTGGTTGGCGCTTGGGCCAGCGGAACAAAGACCTTCAACGGTTGCGAAGCGCCGTCCCCGGCGAAGTGACCCAGGCGTGGATGAATGGTCAGCGTGATGTGCTGCGCGTTCGAGGTGCCTTCAATTAGGGTCGTTGCCGACTCACCCTTCGCGTACGCCAGACCGTCCCCAGCGTCCTCGTACCACGAAAATCGCCCGGCTGCGCCTGGGAAGTACTCGATCATGCGCTCAGGCTGTTCGGCCCCTGGATTCTGCGCCGCGCGCTGAGCCACGACGATGCTCCCTGCTTTGACAAACACCGGCAGCTCGGCCAAAGGCGCCGCGATGTCCGCATAAGTGCGGCCGCCAGCCAGCTGCTTGTTGGACCACAGGTCATACCAGGTGCCTTTGGGCAGATAAAGGCTCGGCCGCTGGTCTGTGCCGTCTGACTGCAAGTGATAGGCATCCATGATTGGCGCCACTAGGAACGCATCGCCCAGCATGAACTGATCATCCAGCGCGTGGCCAAGCGTGTAAGGCGTTTGCTCCGCCCAAAAAGTCGGCCGAACGATTGGCGCACCGCTTTCTCGGGCCTGCTGGGCCAGCGTGTATAGATAGGGAATTAGCGTGACATGGTAGCGGGCACACGCCCGGCAAATTGCGGCATACGGTTCGCCAAACTGCAGGCCAAGCATTTTGGGCCGATCACCCCACCCGTCCATGGACAAAAAGGTGCTGGTAAACGCCTTCCATTCCAGGTCGCGCACGTAAACGACCGGATCCGTGCCGGCGTATATCCCGTCGACGTCGCTGGTCACATTCGGATTGCCGGACAGGCCGGTGCTCGGGTAAGTCCCGATGTGGGCCCGCAAATTGGCCCAATGGCTGCCGGCCTGGTCCCCTGACCAGACCACCGCACTGCGCTGGCTGCCTGCCCAACCGTCGACCGTGTACGTGGTCGGCCGCAGATTACGCGCCCGCATTAACCCGCCAATTTTCTCCGTGGCGTTCAGACCAAACGTGTAACCCTCGCCGACCCAGGCCACATCAGTTTTGGCGGCACTGACGCCGGCGTCCAACTCACGCGTAAAGTCACGTTCGCCTTTTAGCGGATGCTGTGGGTCTTTTGGGGTCAACCGCTTCTGGGTCCACAAACCAGTGCGGACCCCTTGGCCCTTCGCCCAGCTGACAAAGGCCGAGAGGTTCGCAAGGTCACCGGCGAATGAGTCCGTCTGACCGTAGCCGGCGCCATACCCGTCATTGGGGAACATGGTCCCCAGCGGCATGCCGGTCTCGCGATAGGTCTCGAGGACGGCCCGCGCTGAAAACGGGTAGTCGTGCTCGCCGTTGAGACTTTCGTGAATCGCAGACTTCGGCATGCCATTCGTATCAGGATCCACGAAGGTCACGTGCCCAGAGCCCGGGACATTCGGCACCAGCGTCAGGCCATTCACCATGATGGTCCCTGGCCGTTTACCGGTGTTGAACGACTCCGGATTGACGGGCTGGTACTCCTTGTAATACTGACCAGGGGTCACTTCGACCGCCCCGGCAGAGTCCTTGGTCACGGCCACCCAGTAATCGCGATTATACGCGTTCAGGTGGGTCGGATAGAAACTGGCCCACGGCAGCTGCGTGGGCTTGCCGGTCAGCTCATGATACCCATGGATCAGCGTCTGCGGGGTCTTACCTAGGATCAAGTAAACATCCCAAACCGGGTCGTCGTGGTGCACCCGCACGCCGTGATGCGGATTAGAAAAGTCGTACTCGCCTTTGGTGAAAGTGTTTGCGAGCAGGCCGAACCCCGCAGTGCTCCAGAAAAATGGCACCGGGCTGGTTACCCCGCCCTGCGTCCACACGTTTTCGTTGGCGATCTCAATGACTTGATCCGCCAGTGACACGACGCCGTTGCGGGTCCCGCCACCAAAAAAGGCCGCATCGGCCGGCGTGCGGAAGACCTCTGTCCACCCCTCATCGGCAAACGTCGGCAGGCCAAAAGAAAAGTCCGCCTGGCTGCCGGTGACCGCAAACCGCTGACGCACTGTATCGTACCGTACGCGGTAGTCCCTCAGTTGCAGACTTAATGGCGCCGCGACCCGGTCAAACACTCGCTGATCATGATTGATCACGATTGGCGCATCAAACGCTTGACCCGAACCGCCAGAAGCCACTGTCTCATCGGCGTGCTTTTCGACTTCGACTGCCCCCGGCACAGTCGGATGCAGTGGGCGCGCGCCTGCATATGCCAGCAAATGCAGCAAATGATCATTCACTGCGCTCACCTCAAAGTGGTGATCAGCCTCGTCAAACGTCACCTGTTGTCGGTTCAGAATTACATTTTCCATTGTCCTGCCTCACTTCGTTATAGAAAAAGCGACTGCCTGCGCAATCGCTAAACGGTCAGATTTCGATGCTTCAAGTTGGGAAATACGACCCGGTCCGCCGTGCCGATGACAAAGCCTTGGCACAGCAGCGAAAACAACGTGCCGATATTGATCGCGTACAGCTGGTGTGTGATCAAAAAGCAGATCAGGCTGATCGTGATCGGGGGAATGAAGGACACCGGCTGCGCTACTGCGGCGCGGCCGTGCAGCCACTTGAAGCGGATGATCTGCATGAAGTCGTCGTTAGGGTGCATGATCACGTTCACCCGCTGATAAATTGACACGGCCACACCGATGCAGGTCACCCCAAAAATGTCCAGCACGATCCGCACCGCAAGCGGCCAGCTTCTGATCGGCGTGAGCCCCAACAAATCAGTGAAGCCCGCAACGACATAGGCAAACAAAAACATGTAAACCAGATTGCCCAGCACCCGCCGCCAGTCAAACCGGCCCAGAAACAGGACATTGGTGGCGGTCACCGCCACGCCTTCGACCAGCAAGACCACTAACAGCGACCAGTGCAGCGTGTGCGTCAGGTTGACTGCCGAGGCCGTCCACAAGGCGGAGCCCAGGTTCATGCACACGGTCAGCCCGTTGCCGAACCCATTGAGAAGAATTGAGAACACGAGGTAAAACCCCAGTTGCATGGCAGATTCATCGTGTTCGTGCGAATCAGAAGAAATCATGCGGCAGGCTCCTTTTCAATGCTTTCAGTATAGCGACCCCAAGGGAGCAAGGAAACCCTTTCAGCCAAAACCGTAACCTGACGCGGGAAGTGGGTGGCGGGCCGTCTCGTCAGGACATGCACAGGCAACCCAACTAGGCTCGCCTTATCGCTCGTGTGCCATGCTGACATCAGCGCACTGCTGAGTCAACCAGCTCCTTACTGCACCGGATTTGCGGCAAGAAACGCTTGCCACTGCTTGCCGGCCGCTTCAGGGCCAAAGCGCTTGGCAGACATCAATGCACCTTGATGCAAAGCGTGCCACAGTGGCGCCTCTGTCAGCATCTTGATGAGCTTGCTGGCAGCCGCGGATTCGCTGCCCGCCTGAACCAAATCGCCATTGACCCCGGGCTCAATCACCTCACGCGGGCCGTATTCCACATCATAGGCCAGGACTGGGGTCCCACATTCCAGCGCCTCGACCAATTGCATGCCGAAGCCTTCGTGCTGCGACGGCGCCAGCAGGACTTGGGCCTGTTGATAACTTTGCTGAAGTGCAAGGCCCGTCGTGTACGGGGCAAACAATACCGAAGCGCGGACCCCCAGCTTATCAGCCTGCGTTTCCAGCTGGGTTTGGTAAGCCGGACTCAGCGCATAGCCTCGCAGCTCCAGCGTCGCATCGGGCACCGCGGCGTGGACGCGGGCGAAGATACGCAGGGCGGCATCGGGCCCTTTTTCCGGCGCCAACCGGCCGACCATGACCACGCGATGCTTGATCCGGGCCAGGGCTTCTGGCGCGCTGGCCAAACTGATCACCGTGTCTGGCACCACCGCCGCCCGCACGTGGGTAAACTCCTGGGTCAGGGCTGACTGTTGGGCCTTGGTGCCGACCAGCACGCCGGTAAATTGTGCTGGGTGTTCAACCAAGACGGTGCGATACGCCGGCAGCAGCCTACCAGCCACCTCGTGCGCATCGTGAAAGACGGCCCATTTTTGGGGTGCTTGGACCGCGCCCACTGCCCCATCAAGGCTGCGGCGCTCGCAGAACAAACGCGCGTGGGCGTCGCTTTTGACCAGCTGGGTGAGGAAAAAAGTGAACAGCTCGTCCTCAGTGGTAAACCGGTAGTTGTGGCCGTGAAAGGCCAGCAACTTCCACATGGTGGGCGCGACTTGGCCATTGCGATTCATGAAGACTTCCTCGAGCACCGGCAGCCCGGCCTGGTCGAGGTAGGTCGTGCGCGCCAGCTGACCGTCCGGGTGAAAGTAGTCGACCGAGGATTTAAACCCCCGCCAGTCATAGTTTTCCCGCGCCGTCAGATTGCCGAACCGGTCGCGGTAGGTAATCGTGCCAACCAACCCGACCGTCCCCGGCATGACATCGATGCGGGCCAGCACCCGGCCATTTTCGGCCAGCGTGGAATAATTGGGGCCGTGCCCATCGATTTTATACGCTGCAAGTGGAATCTGACTCAGCGCGCGCAGTTTCTGCTCGCGCCGCGGCGTCTTGGTAGTCCCCTGGAAATAATCGTACATGTTCAGTACTTGATTCTGGCCTAGTCCCAAAGTTCTGCGGTCACGATCCAAGAAGCGGTTGTAGTCGCGGGTCACATAAAGCGCTGGTTCCCCAGGCAGTTGGGCAAACAGCTTCACGCGGCGCGCCTGGGCGTGCTCCGTACCCGAGTTATAGGCAAACACATTTTCACTGATAAAATAGTTCACGACTTGGCCTCCCCAGGCTGTTGATAGCGTGCTGCAACCAGCTTGGCCGGCCAGTGCGCCTGCGCGTCAGCCAGCAGCTTCTGCCACTGCGCCCACACGGCAGCACTCGAATACCGCTTAGCCGATTCATACGCTCCGGTCGAATACCGCTGGGCCAACCCGGGATCGCGCAGCACCTTGAGCATTGCGGCCGCCAGCGCCTGGTAGTCCCCATAAGGGACCACCTGCCCGTTCACCCCGTCCTCCACAATTTCATTGGGGCCGTAGTTCACATCGTAGGAAAAGGCGATCAACCCATGTGCGATGGCCTCCATTACGGCCAGGTTAAAGCCTTCCATGCGCGACGTCACACCGAACATCATCGCCGAATTTTCAATTTGGTCGATGTCCTGCGTGTACCCCTTCAACGTCACCACTTGCTCCAGGTGCTTCGCCTGAATCACTTGCTCGACCTGCCGCCGCGCCTGGTAGTTGTCCGTGGGGTCGGCGTATCCGTATAAATCCAGCGTCACCTGCGGAAATTCCTGATGCACAATGGCCACGGCCCGCACCAAGTCATCGAGGTGCTTCTCCCAGGCAATGCGGGCAAAGGCGATGATTTTACCAAATTGCCGGTCCGCGACCGGTACCCGTTTAGCTCCCAACTGCTGATCAGGTACGATGCCAACGGCGATGGCAAAGTTCGCAGCCCGCGGGTGAAACCGCGTCGCAACGGCCTGGGCCTGTTTGGTGGTGGCAGACACCACGGCATCAAAGGCGTCTAGGTCATTAAGCGCAAACTCGTAATTATTATTCAGCACCGGATCGGCCGGGTCCTGCGCATTGGCGGTGTGCGCATTGTGCAGGTACAGCACGGTGTATGCCGGCCGTTTCAGCCGGGTGATGCCCCACTCGGCCAAGTGTGAGCGGTCGAGCACAAACACGTTGGGCCGCGCCTCATCCCAAAAATCAGCGTTCAGGTCATCGAGAAAATGCTGGGTCAGCGCCTCAATGGTCGCAAACTGCCACACCTGCCCGTTGCGGTCCGTTAGGCGCCACCCCGACTTTTGCCTTTCACCTTGCCGGTCATCGCGGTTAAAGCTTTCCAGCACCGGCTGGCCGGCCGGCGTCAGCCAAGTTTCCATTCCAATTTGATTGTCCGGCGTGTACCACTGCTGCAGGCTGACAAACCCGCGGCTATCGTACTGTTCCACCAGGTAGAGGTTGCCAAAAGCGTCAAACAGCTCAGTCGAGTGCACACGGTGCTGGTCCGGCCAGAAATTGACCCGAGCCACCAGCTGATTGCCTGCCATCACTAAGGCGCGATTTTTGGCCGGCTCGCGTTTCGCGTTGGTGTCTGCCACGCCAAAGTCCAAGTCAGCCAAAGTGATGCGGCGCGCCTTGACCTCCTGGGCTTGCTGAAAATAGTCGAACATGCTGATCAGCTGAGCGTCCGGGATCCCAGCTTGCCGCGTGTTGTCGTGCAGTTCCGGATCCCAGTTGCGGATCACGATCCGGCAGTCTGCCCCGTGTTCGTTGAACAGGTTGAAACGCTTTAGCTCCGCGTGTTCGATCCCCGACTTTTGCGCATGCATCGTTTCATTAATAAAAAAATTCATGCCCGGCTCCCTTCGCAATTCGTTTACCGCTAATTATAGGCTATCAGGCAACAAATTTCGCCGGCCGCCGCCAAAGCCGACCAAAAAAACAATCTAAGATTAGTTCCGGTGAGAATTGAGGCTTCACCTCGATTCTTACCGG
>NZ_AYZJ01000064.1:0-305 GCF_001436615.1 Lacticaseibacillus camelliae DSM 22697 = JCM 13995 | reverse complement strand
TTCCAGCGGGCGTTTGAGGCCTCTGGCGAAGTACACCCACTGGTGCACACAGACCGTGGCTCAGCATATACATCAGGAACATTTAACCATTTTCTGGAGCTCCACAATGTGAAGCGCAGTATGTCACGACCAGGCACCCCTTACGACAACGCACCGATGGAGCGATGGTGGAACGAATTCAAGTTGCGCTGGATGGAGCGACACCCGATGGCAAAGACCTACCAGGAACTCGTCAGTCTGGTTGAGGATGGCATCCAGTACTTCAACCATCACAATCGTTCAGCACAAAGAAACGGCCTCACCCC
>NZ_AYZJ01000006.1:0-389 GCF_001436615.1 Lacticaseibacillus camelliae DSM 22697 = JCM 13995 | reverse complement strand
GAAGCTACGACGCCGGGTCAAAGGTGATAAGAACGCCCATAAGCGTAAGAACAAGAAGATATACGGCGACTCAATCGAGTTACGTCCTGCGGCCGTGAATGACCGCACAGGTGTGGGACATTGGGAGGGTGACTTGGTCAAAGGCATTCGCTCAGCTGATGAGCCAGCATTAATGACCCTCACAGAACGGTACAGCCGGACTGAAATCATCGTCAAGATTCCTGACTATCATGCGGGCACCTGTCTTAAAGCTTTGCAGGACACGATTGACGACTACGGTGTCAAGGAGTTTGAGAGTATCACGTTTGACAACGGTTCCGAGTTTGCCAAGTTATCAGAGATTGTTGGAACCCAGATCTATTTTGCTCATCCATACTCGCCTTGGGAGC